>NZ_JACOQH010000009.1:0-108440 GCF_014297335.1 Roseburia yibonii | reverse complement strand
TCTGTTCAGGATTCAGAGGCGAATACTTTACGCTCTTTTGCGCCTGTTCCGCTTCTGGCATGACTGGAACAGATGTAAGAGCTGGAAGTTGCAGATATCTGCTTAATCAGCAGACACTAGATAAATATTTTTCCAGAATTATAAAAGCTATAGCAATTCTTTCTTCGCAAAAAAATTCTCCGCGGCACTCTCCCATCCTGGAAGAAAAGCCGCGGAGAAATAAATATATTTTCGGTGCCAATACAAAGTATAATGGCGATAACTGCCATTTTTTTATAAAAACATTTGTCTTTCTATTCTCTTATCTTCTGTTCAGCGTCAACCTCTAAAACGCTTCGCACTTCTTCAATCGCAAAGCACTGACAGAATATGGCGGTGCCTCGTATACGAACTCTGAGGAAGCGCCATGCATATTCACGGTAATATTCTTCACCTTCTCCGGCTCTTCAAAGCTGTTTTCATCCCCCTTTTCACCGCTAAGAAGTGTTACGGTATAGTCGCCCTGTACCTGACAGTCCAGTGTAATGGAAACCGGATCCACATCTCCTGCAAAATTAACCGCCTTAATAATGATTTCGTCCTTGGTGTCAGTTACTACCGAAACAAAAGCAGGTCCGTAGGGAATCGAAATTTCCTTCTGAAGCTCACCATCAACATACAGGCGAATCTGTTTTCCGTCCGTTTCATATCCAAAGCGGTGATATTCTCCCGGTTTTACTGAAATAGCAAAGTCCTCAGTCAGCTTGTTGTCATGCATATAGCCAAACTCTTCCAATGAACATTGTCCTCCATTAACCTTCCAAAGGAACGGACGCACCAGAGCTGCATCCCATTCTTTTTCCACTCCGGCCGTAATCATGAGCTGCTCCTCATAATAGGAACGAACCATCCTGGCACTGAATATACCCAACTCAAAGTAAGCATTTTCCTCAACAAAAATATCGGTCTCAAATCTTCCATAAGTCTGGTCTTCTTCTCCAAATACCACAAAGCTCTTGGTCTCATCAGCCCATTCCAGAATACTGTGAAATTCCTTTTTCTGCTCCTCATCCGGAAGCTGAAGCAGGCGGCCATCCTCTGTATCCTGCACATGTCCCATTAATTCATGAGTAATCTTTGCTTCTTCTCCATTCCAAATGGGATTTCTGAAGCGAAGTTCCTTATTGGATTTTAAAGATGCCATTCCGGTTCTCGGACGATAAACACGTCCTCCCTCATCTTCGGATCGCACCACATATTCTCCGCGATTTTGACCGAACATTTTCCAGACATAATAAGTAGGAATTCCAAGACTCTGATGATTATTGAAACGAATCAGATTAGGATACCACGCTCTGTAATTTACATTTTCAAATAATGGAGCATAAGAGGCCAATGTTACGATATCCTGATTTTTCTCAATACCCATAAGGAAAGCCGCTTCTCCCAAAGCCGCATACAACTGTCCCATATAGTTGCCTTCGTATACAGCCACCTCTCCTACAAAGATTTTTGGTCCCTTACGATCGTAGTCATCATAATAATTTACACGTTCTGCAAAGAACTCTGTTGTATTGTAAAAATGTTCATCCACGCACTCGGCAGGACAACCATTTTTCTCTACATGCTCATTGGCTATGGTTTTAATCTGGGGATACAGTTCCTTTACCTTCTTATAAATCATGTTGTATCGCTTTTCATAATCCGGACCCCAGTTTTCATTACCAATTTCCAGATAGGTCATTTTAAATGGTTCCGGATGCCCCATAGAAGCACGAAGCCTTCCCCATTTGCTTTCCTTAGAGCCGATAGCATATTCAATGGCATCCAGTGTATCCTGTACCATTTCATCAAGAGCCTCTCCTTCCAGAAGGACACTCTTTCTTCCCTGACAGGTCATTCCGCAGTTACATACATACAGGGGCTCCATCCCCAGATCCTCGCAAAGCTGCAGATATTCATGAAAGCCAAGTCCTAATGTACTTCTGTAATGCCATACAAACAGCTTACTGGGTCTTTCCCATGCCGGACCTACCGTATCCCGAAATCTCATCGCTGTGGACGGTGTCGTTCCTTCCACAATACAGCCTCCGGGAAAACGCATAAACTTTGGACTCATTCCCTTAAGCTTTTCTACAAGATCTGTTCTGAGTCCATGCCCCATGTAGGTATTGTCAGGCATTAGTGAAATAAATCCCAGCAGAACCTCTCCGCCTTCTTTGCAGGAAATAGTAAGCTGTGCCTCGTGACAATCCTCAGCTGCTGTCAGCTTCATGTCATATCTTGTATACTCCTGACCGGAAACCACCAGACTGTTTCCAGTCAGTACTTTTCCCTGGTATTCGATCGCTACGTCCAGTCCTATTTCTTCCTTTGCTTTTGCAAATAAATACAAAGAGTAACTTTCTCCAGCCTTTACGGATATACCGCAGTAACCGGTATTAGTCAGAGATCCGTCCTTTTCAAACTGCATACGCAGAGCTGCGTCCCGATGTTCATTCAGGGTATCCGTCAGTTCCAGTTCCATCTTTGCATTGTGTGTATACCATGCCGGTATTTCTGTCTCCGGAATATTGTTGCCCTTTACCCAGCGGCATAAGCCTTCTCCGTTGCAAAACTCATCCATCCATCCGGATACGGTTTTTACATGGATGCCATCCTCCTGCTGTATATAACCCTCCGGTAAAACGGAATCTTCGAAGCTTCTGTTTCGAAGCATTTCCGGATAAAGTCCTCCGTCTCCGGCACGGTTAATGTCTTCAAAAAAGATTCCGTATAAATCCCTGGCTGTCTCAAATCGTCTTTCCTTTGTTTTAATCTTTAACTTGCTCATTGTAGTCTCCTTTTTTACATTCCAAGAGTTTTGATCACTACCTGTGCCAGAATTCTGGCAAGATAATCATTGGGGTGATTTAACCAGTTTCCGGTTATATCAATGTATCGTTTTCTCTTTCCGATTTCTTTTTGAACTGCCTGTATATCTGCTATAGCAACTCCCATACCTTCTAAGCCCTTCAGACTTTCACTGTATTCATCCTGATGTGCCCAGAAATGGTGTGGCTCCGTAGCAGCCAGTTCATTGGGAAGCGTAGACGCAATCAATAAAAATTCCGTTTTCGGACTAACCTTCCGGATTGCCTCTAACAATGCAATCCCACCTTTACATTATCTTCAATTTTCAATTCAGCAAATATGACTTAGCCTGTACTATTTCTTTTATAGCATTATGTAATTCATCCCAATCATTATTCGGAATGGAATTATCTATCCAGTTAATTATTCTATCTTTTTTCGTTTTTGGAATACTACGTTCACAAACCCTCTGTCTCTCTTTGCTCAAATAATAAATTCTTGTTTCCTTGTTCATTTCATGTATTTCCCATGTAATGCAATCAGTCAAAATAACATATTGCGACTTATTTATATACTCATTTACCTCATTATCTGCATGTGGTCTATCATCCGCTGTTGGTCGCTTAACTTCAACTATAACCAATATATCAACGCTTTCTGCAGATATCACATCTGTACTAAAAAGTAAAGTAACCGAATGGATTGCATCCCAAGCCGGATTTATTCAGGCTTTACTCGGAAGTATCTGCTGGGAAAGTTGAGTTACTTGACTGTAAAATGAAATGGGGTTATTCTTTTTATATTAAGAAATAGGTTTTTTGTCCGGTAAGCTGTTATCGCTGAAGGGGTTGCTCGTTTCTTTTTTTATATCTATTATTTTTCTGCACCTCATCGTAATAAGCCTTATACCGGTACGCTGTCCTGCGGCTGATTTCCCCCTGTGCAACAATTTCCATAATTGTCATCCCACCCTCGTATTTTACAGCAAAATCCCGGTAAGAAGTCATCCATGCTTCGTCATGCTTTTTCCTCCCGCCGGTATTGCGGTTTTTATATACTTCGAGTTCCGCCCGAAGCTGTTCGTTTTCCCGTTCCAGTTGCGCAATACGTGGAGGTGAAACAGGAAAATGGCAGGTTGCTCTAACTAATGCCATTTTTGAATGGAATATCCCCGTTTTGAAATTTTCCTCATGCCCCTCTTTCCACATGGACTTTGCAAATTTCTTTTCATCAAATTCTGTTAACAGCATATGGCGCACCTCGCTTCGATTCTTGAGCAAAACATCCTTTAAAATGTCATGCCGGATACAATACGATATGGATTCATTCATTCGACATTGTGTCCACTGTTTACATTAAGTATCCGGGTCTTGCATTCTAATGCTGGACATATACAAAAAAAGTCACTTGTTATGTCCCCCTCTCCATCAGCACCGGGACATATAGACAAAAAATCATTTACGATGTCCCATTAGTGCTGTCTTGTGGGACATACAAAACAATTTTTTCTATTGATATGCTCATCTGAAACTCCCGGCCGGTTTTCCGGTACAGATGAAAATCAATATCAAACTCTGCCTTTGGAACTGCCCGCGCAGCCTCGGTTCTCTGTTCGATCTGCTTCATAAACTCCATCACGCTTTTTTCATCCCACTGTTGTGGTCTTTGGGGCTCCGTGAGATCTTCAAGCAGTTCCGGACGATATTGCAACAGAAACGATGCGCGCATATTGGAATATTCTGTCTGGTATGATTCATCCGATGGACTTACTTCGGTATACCCCAGTTCCCTGACCACATAATCTGCCACCTCATCCACAGAGCGCGAATCTGCCACCTCATCCACAGAGCGCGAATCTGCCCTCAGAAATTTGATTACACGCTTTCGCCGGAAGTCATACATGCTCTTTTCTATCTTCTGTCTTAACGTTTTCTTTTTGTCTTTTCCGGCAATAAAAACGGATGTCGGGCCATCGGATTTTCCTATTATACGAATGTTATCTGCTGTTTTTTCATATCAATTAATCTTTGAACCTTTCCTTATCTGGATACCAGATCACTTATTATAATGTCCGTTTAAAAAATGCAATGATCTGCTGCCATACTTCATCCTGGAAAAACATCAGGTCCGCATGCTCTGCGCCATCAAGCGCAAGCAATGTCACATCACAGCCGGCTGCTTCTAACGCATCATACAATTCCTCACTCTGCGAAAAAGGCACGGTACTGTCTTTGGTTCCATGAATCAGCAGGAATGGCGGCGCATCCGGTGTCACTTTGGAAACCGGGGAATTCTCATAAGCTTCCTGCGGATGTGTCATAACATTAAATCCCATCAGCAGCGACTCTGAAGACATGGCTGCCTTTTCCACATCATCATATGGAAAATGGGACGCATCGGTCGGCGGATACCACGGACAGGCCGCCTGAACCTGACTGGAATACTCCAGATACTCACCTGTATCCAGTTTTTTATCCTGATCCAGTGCTGCCATACATGTCAGATATCCTCCTGCAGATTCTCCCATCACACCAAATTTTTCACTGTTAATCCGATATCTTTTTGCATATGCACGAAGATATCGGATTGCTGCCTTGATATCACACAGCTGCATCGGATGTGTTCCCTCGTTGGATGTCCGGTACTCTACGCTGGCAACAACAAACCCTTCCTGTGCCAGTGTGCCCAGATATGCCAGATGCGCTGCTTTGTCCATGCGCTGCCATGCGCCACCGCAAATCCATACAATACATGGATATGTCTTTCCTTCCCCATCCTCCGGATAGATGAGATCCAGTTTGAGATCTCTCCGGCAATGACCGAACCAGGAATCAACCTGCGCATAAGTAATGTCTGTTGTCACAACATATTGCGGTTTTGTGGTTTCCGGTTTTAATGTTTTCTTCATTATAATTTTCCTCGTTTCCGATGTAAAATTTCCTTTTCCTATATTTAAAAGAGTTAAAGAGTTTCATGTTAGTCTATGCTAACCACGTCTTAACTTATCTTCGGACAATTATCAATCCAAATGAAACTGCGCGACAAAATCCCGGATCACATTGACGGACTGTGTGCACTCCTGCAGCTTGTCGTAACCCTCGGTTACAAGGTTCTGCGTACTGCCGGATTTCTCGGCAATACCGCTGATTCCGTCTGTGGACTGTTCCACCATGGAGTTGATCTCTGATACGGTAGAAGAGATCTCTCCAATGTGCTGCTCTAATGCATCCACTGCTTCTTTTGTCTGCTGCATGATCTGCTGGAATGTGTCCGCATCGGCATGATACTGCTCCCCCACCTGTGCGAAATGCTCATAATCCCCAAGAACGGTCTGTTCCAGAAATTCCATAATCGTTGTGAGGCATTCGGTCATATTGGAAACCGAACTGTTGACCTCTCCTACAATCTCGTCAATTGTGGAAACGGTATCCAGTGTCTGCGTTGCCAGATCTCCGATTTCGGAAGCAACAACCGCAAATCCCCTGCCCGCTTCGCCAGCCCTGGCTGCCTCAATATTGGCATTTAATGCCAGAAGGTTTGTCTGGGAAGAAATCTGTTTGATGTTGTCTGTCAGCGCATTGATCTTCTGTACGGATTTCGCCTGCTCCACAGCGGCATCCGTCTTCTGTTTCATGACCGCATACATCTGGTCTGTCTTGTGGCGGGACTCCGTACTGATCCGCTCCATCTCTCCGGCACGCTCCTGGATCTGTCCGGAATTTTTCTCTCCATCCTCTGCAAGCCGCTGGATATTGTCGGAACTTTCTCTCATAATTCCAACGTTTTCCACAATGTGCGCCGCATTTGCACTGGTCTCTTCCATCCCGGCTGCCAGTTCCTGCGTTGCAGCGGAGTTATCTTCTGCATACGCACTGTTCTGCTCCATCAGATGATTCAAATCCTCTGCGTTGCCCTCGAGTACCTGCTGTGTCTGCTGCAGGTCTCCCATCATCTCCCGGAGCTTCTTTCTCATAATGTGGATCTTTGTTGCCATGTTTCCGATCTCATCCTTCTGTTTCCGCAATTTGCCTCCCTCTTTGGTCGGGCGGAAATCCAGTTCCGCTGTCTGTTCGATCACAGCGGTCAACTGGCGGATCGGTCTGGTCATACCGGTACCGATGATCACGCCAATCACAGCAGACAGGACAAATGCAACGATCATGGCGATAATGATCAATTTTGCCAGCCCATATGCCTCTGCATAAATTTCAGATACCGGGGCGGTAAGGACAAGCTTCATACCATTATCCAAATTGTAAAATGCAAATTTCTTGTTTACATTTTTATAGGAATAATCCATCGTCTTTCCCTGATTACCGTCATCTCCGATAAAATCTGCACTCTTAGAAAGCGAGGAATCCAGATCGGAAAGCTTTGTGCCCTCATCCGCATTTTTGTGGTACATGACTGCTGCCGATGCATCCGTCAAAAATGCATATCCACTCTGGTATACTTTTGTCTCGTCAACCAGATCGGTAATCTGTGAAAAATCGATATCCATACCAACAATACCGATCGATGTTCCATCTTCTGCAAACAATGGCACAACGTATGAGATCATGTAAATATTGATATTTTCATTCATGTACGGTGACATCCAGATAGCTTCCTTTGCCTGTACCGGAAGATAATACCAGCCGACATGCTCCACATCGCTTTCATCATACATGGAAAAATCCGTCGGTGTCAGGCACTGCAGTTCACTGTCAACTGACTGGCGCTGTGCAAAGACACCGGATGTCGGATTGGAGTAATTCGGGTTATACCGCAGATATACCGTCACTGCCCCATTTGTATGGTTTGCAAAATCAAGCACCGCCTGCTGTACCGTCTCGGTGTATGTATCCGCATAATCCTTGCTCTGCCGGAACGAATCATAGTCAAAATTACTCATTGCGACTTCACTGAGCGTATCCACCGACTGCTCAATCTTCTGAATCGTGGAATTGATCTCTTCGGTCTTCTTCTGCCCGGTAAGCTGCATCATGGTCATTGCATCTTTTCCGGCTGTCCGCACAGAATTTGAAATTGCAATCACCCCGATCAGAACCGATGTAAAAAGAGAACAGATCAAAATAGATGCTATAAGCTTTGTCCGTACTGATTTCATAATCCTTTGCCTCCTAAAATCATTTTTTCTGTTGTTTTTATAAGTGTTCCCCTTATGTATTCCGAAAATCATCCAATACCGGTATCTGCAGAACGGTATCCCGGTAATTTTCACTTTCCATTATAACATATCATGCTGAATTTTTTAAATGTAATCGGAAATATATGGAATTTTTGAAAATTGCAAAGTTTAATTCCACCATCCATTTATACGGTGGAATTCTCTTCTGCACAAGTGGAATTTAACCTTGCACATCATAAGTGGTATGCTCAGGTTGGCCTTCTGACAGCAGTAGAAGGAGAACTAGCATGAGCAAATATATTCCCGGTAATCAAAAGCATCTTACTCTCGAAGATCGCAAATATATTGAAAAATCCCTAAACACTGGCTGTTCTTTTAAGGACATTGCAAGATATCTTTGTAAAGATCCAACAACAATCTCAAAAGAAATCAGACTGCACAGGCTCAGGCTCAGCGACTGGTATCACAAAGGCTGTTTTAACAATGCACATAACTTCTGCATCCACAGATATCATTGCAAAAAAGTCAATGCCTGTGGCAAGATCATTCTCTGTGGTGCCAAATGTACCACCTGTCCAACCTGCAACCAGACATGTCCGGACTTTATCAAAGAACGATGTAACCGACTTGATAAAGCACCTTATGTGTGTAACGGGTGTCCAAAAGCAATCAATCACTGCACGATTGCCCACAAATACCGCTATGATGCTATTTTTGCTGATCGCAAATACAAAGAATGTCTCTCACAGTCCAGAGCCGGTATAAACATGACCAGACATGAACTGCATCAGAAAGATATGGTCATCACGCCTCTGATTTTTCAGGGACAGTCTCCGTATCAGATTGTAACGAATCACCCAGAACTCGATCTGTCTGTGCGGATCCTGTATTCTTACCTTGTTGGTCCAAGTAGCAGGCTGCTTGATTTTGATACGCTCCTGTACTGTATCAAAGGTGGCTTGATCGACCAGCGGTTCATGTGTGTTCTCTACGATAACCCATTCTTCCGGCGGACGCTCTACGATGCGCTTGTCCTTGAAAGATCTTGTAGTATAGCGTTGGCTGACCAATTTTCCTAAATAAACAGGATTGCTCAGAATTTGATATACGGTTGTCTTCGCCCAACTGTACGGATGCTTGACACGCTTATTGGCAATATACTTGCCCTCGGTGTTCAGCAGATATGCAGTTCACCTTAGAGAAGCAGAAATTTATCCGGCGCAGTCGAGCAGGGCGGCATTCATTCCTTTCGGGCCGTCGTCACAGGTTTTGCAATCGCCTTGCGGTAAATGATAAGGGAAATGACCGCGGCGATCGCTTCCGTGATCCAAAACGCATTCCAGACGCCAACCGCTCCGAAAAACCTGCTGAGTAAAACCGCAGTTGGGATGATAACCACAACATACCGGCAAAGTGAAATCAGTAATGAAGGAGTGCCTTTTCCAAGTCCCTCCAGTGCGCCGGAAGATGTAACGGAAACCGCCGAGACGATAAAACCGGCGCCGATGATACGCAGGGCTGTTTCCCCGGTCTGGATTGTCGCTTCTGTGTGGGTAAACAGCCCAATAAGCTGGCCGGGGATTAGCAGACATATCACTGTCCCAAGTACCATAATGATACCGCTCATGCACAAGACGATTTTATAAATCTGGCTGACTCTTTTGTTCTCCCCCGCACCGTAGTTATAGCCGATCAATGGGCGCATCCCCTGAACAATGCCATTAGCCGGAAGATAGATGAATGTCTGCAATTTGTAATAGATTCCCAAAACCAGAATATACACTTCGGAATATGCCGCCAAAATAGCATTGAGCGCCGAAATCAAAAGAGATGGGAGCGCAAGATTCAAGGTTGCGGGAATGCCGATGGAGTACAGCTTTATTACCATCTTTTTGCTGAGCAAAATGTACTGCCTGCGGATATGCACGCGAATTGGCCGCACAAAATAAACGACCAGATAAATCGCAAGCGTCAAGGCCTGCCCGATGCCGGTTGCCAGCGCGGCGCCTTCGATTCCCATTTCCGGGAATGGGCCATAGCCAAAAATCAGAACGGGGTCTAAGACAATGTTTGTTATACACCCACACATCAAGCTGATCATGGTTGTTTTCATGTTTCCTACAGCTTGGAATAGTTTCTCGAATGTAACACCAACAATGATAATCAATGTAAAAGCGAACGCAATAACAGAATAGCGGACGCCAAGTTCAATCACTGTCTTGGATGAAGTGAACATTCCTAAAAAAGCCGGCATCATTGTAATACAGCAGACTGTCATAACAACGCCGTGAATCATGGCAAGCACAAGTCCCTGCGTGGCAGCTTGATCTGCTTTTTTGTTATCTCCAGCGCCTAGATAGAAGGCGATCACTGCGTTGATTCCAACGCCAAATCCAATTCCAACAGCATTGATAAAATTTTGAACTGGGTAAACCAGTGATAATGCCGTCATAGCTTCCTCGCTGATCTGCGCGACGAAAAAGCTGTCGATAATGTTGTATAGAGAATTAACCAGCATGGATAAAACCATAGGCAGGGTCATGGATAAAATCAGCGGCAATACCGGTTTTTCTTTCATAAAAGTATCGTTCATCATTTCTCCTCCTTGGAACATGTTATAAGATATTTTTGTGGCGATGCCATGCCATTATTACGAGAGCAATGAGCATAGTGGTGGTTTCCGCAACAGGAAATGCAAGCCAGATTCCGTTCAGTTGGAATAATTTGTCCAGACACCATAAGGCAGGAACAAGGAAAAGCAGTTGTCTGCATAATTGAATCGCTATGCTGGAACCTACTTTTTCTATGGCCTGAAAATAGGTGGAAATCATCGTAGAGAGGCCGCAAAACAGATAGCTTGCCGCCATGATCCGCATGGCGGAGATTCCAAAGGAGCGCATGGCTTCCGACGCCGTAAACAATCCCAGAATCTGCGCCGGAAAGATGAGGACAGCCAACGTCCCCAGTATCATCATGCCGGTGATCAAAACAGTTCCATATCGGAAAGCGGAATGCAGCCGTTCGCTGTTGCCTGCGCCGTAGTTAAACCGCATGACAGGCAAACAGCCTTGAATCAAGCCGTTTACCGTCATAACAATCAGCTGCTGCACCTTAAAATATGCGCCGAAGAAAGCGATCGCCGTATAGGAATACGCCACCAAAAACAGATTGACGAACGTCACCATAAACGAACTGAGGGCGTTCATAATAAAAGATGGCAGGCCAAAGGCAAAAATACGGCGGATCATCTGCTTTTGCAAATGAAAGCCTTTGATTTTTACCTGCACTTTCTGCTTTTTGCCCAGCAGTAAAGCAAATGCCAAAATCATGGACAGCAGATAGCCTGCAACGGTAGCTACCGCAGCGCCGCGGATTCCCATAGCCGGGAAAATACCAATCCCAAAAATCAGAATGGGGTCGAACACGAAGTTGACGACCACGCCCGCGATCTGGAACCACATGGGAGCGACCATGTTCCCGGTGGCCTGTATCATCTTCTGGATGGCGATATGCACCATGTTTGGAATTTGCATGAACGAACATACGCTCATATAGTCAAGACTCAACTGATAAATTTCTTCGTTATTGGTGAATGCCCTAAAGTAGGATTTCATAATCAGTAATGACAGAAGATTGAGCAAAGCACCAATTCCAAAGGCCAGTAACAATCCATGTGTGACGGTAGTATTTGCCTCATCCTGCTTTTTCTGTCCAAGATACCCTGCAATCAGTACATTCACGCCAACGCCGATCCAGATAGATGTCGCATTCATCAAAGTTGTAATGGGAAACGACAGGGAAACCGCCGTCAAAGCATTTTCACTCAGCCGCGCTACAAACGCGCTGTCTATCAGATTATAGGAATATTGCAGAAACATGGAAATCAGCGGCGGTATCGACATTTGCCAGATGAGTTTTCCAACGGGCGCAACCGCCATTTTGTTATTGGTCTGCATGCTTTCCCTCTTCTCCACAAATTGTCCGAACAATATAGTTTTGTTTGCGTGCTGCGGGCTGACCGACTTCCTGGACCGGATAAGTCCCTGCTTCCAGTACAGCGTCCAAAGCCTTGGAAGGGACAGATTCCGATTTATAAGCCCGTACACTACGGCACGTCTTGATAAGAGACAAAAAATTTTTTCCCATACAGATATAGTCCTCCATTCTGCTAATACTTCCGAGATACAGGCAACAAAAAAGCCACACAACTATCACAAGATAGCTGTGTGGCAAAAAGATGACCGAATCCGGAAAAGTCCACTAAAATTTTGCGTTTATTATTATAGCGAACTTGAAGGAGACTGTCAAGCATCAATCATTACGGAATTGTGGCCTGAAAATTTTAATCTTTACTCTGATGAGGATGGCGTGAAACACATCCGTATCAAAGCCAGACCTAATAAATGGCATGAGAATGACTGCCCTTTCTGTCACAAATCATGTCCTGCTTATGACAAACATTCCAGCAAACCAACCACTTGGAGGGGGCTGGACTGGGGTGGTATTCTGGTCGAAGTTGAATACCAGACGCATCGTATCATCTGCCTTGAACATGGGGTATATGTTGCCAAAGTTCCATGGGCATATCCAGGTAGTAGATTTACCAAGGATTTCGACCTTACCGTTGCATGGTTTGCATCCTATCTTCCAAGAAGTACCACATCATACTTCATGAGAGTGGACTGGGAAACTGTAGGTCGCTGTGTCAATCGTGCTCTTCACGATTTAGAACCGGAGCGCTCAAGAAGACTTGATGGTCTGGTTAATATCGGCATTGACGAAACCAGTTACAAAAAGGGTCACAAGTACATTACAGTAATCGTTAATCACGATACCAACACAGTGGTATGGGCATCGGAAGGCCATGGCAAATCCGTTCTTGAAAAGTTTTATAAACAGCTTACTCCAGAGCAGCTATCCAGCATCAAGGTTGTTACAGGTGATGGTGCCAAATGGATCACAGAGTGTGTAAATGAATACAATTCATTCCAAAATTGTTTATCATATTTGGGTGGAATTGGTTATCTAATTAACTACATTATTTTCTATCTAAAATATTCATAAATTCGTCACCTGTAATTGTTTCCTTCTCATACAGGTACATAGCCAGTTCGTCCAGTTTTTCCCTGTTTTCAGCAAGGATTTTTCTTGCTTTTTCATGCTCTGCTTTTACGAGCTGCACGACTTTTTCATCAATTTCCTTCTGGGTATCTGCAGAACAGGAAAGAGACGTATCGCCGCCAAGATACTGGTTGGTCACGGTTTCCATTGCCACCATGTCGAATTCATCTGTCATGCCGTAGCGGGTGATCATCGCTCTTGCAATTTTTGTTGCCTGTTCGATATCATTGGAGGCTCCGGTCGTGATCTCACCAAATACGATCTCCTCTGCCGCACGTCCGCCTGTAAATGTAGCAATCTTATTCTCAAGTTCTTTTTTCGTCATCAGATATTTATCACCCTGCTCAACCTGCATAGTGTAGCCGAGTGCACCTGAGGTACGCGGGATGATCGTAATCTTCTGGACCGGGGCTGAATGACTCTGCAATGCAGCTACCAGAGCGTGTCCTATCTCATGATATGCAACAACCTTCTTCTCCTGATCTGAAAGAACCGCATTCTTCTTCTGATATCCTGCAATAACCACTTCTATACTTTCTTCGAGATCAGATTCATTTACAACGGTCCTTCCACTACGGACAGCACGTAATGCTGCTTCATTTATGATATTGGCAAGCTCCGCACCGGATGCACCGGATGCCATACGTGCAATCGTATGCAGGTTAACATCATCAGATGCTTTTATCTTCTTTGCATGAACCTTTAAAATTGCTTCACGGCCTGCAAGATCCGGCAGTTCAACCGGCACACGTCTGTCAAAACGTCCCGGACGTGTAAGTGCCGGATCTAACGATTCCGGACGGTTCGTTGCAGCAAGAATGATGACACCATTATTTCCTTCAAATCCGTCCATCTCTGTAAGAAGCTGGTTTAAGGTCTGCTCCCTCTCATCATTTCCGCCCATTTGTCCGTCACGCTTTTTACCAATGGCATCAATTTCATCAATAAACACGATACATGGTGCCTTTTCCTTTGCCTGTCCGAAAAGATCTCGAACTTTGGAAGCTCCCATACCGACAAACATCTCAACGAATTCTGATCCGGACATTGAGAAAAATGGTACATTTGATTCACCCGCCACTGCTTTTGCAAGCATTGTTTTGCCGGTTCCCGGAGGTCCTACAAGAAGGACACCTTTTGGCATAGACGCACCTACATCGGTATACTTCTTCGGATTGTGAAGATAATCAACGATCTCTGAAAGGTTTTCTTTCGCCTCATCTTCTCCTGCAACGTCTGAAAAACGGATTCCCTCACTAGATTGCACATAAATCTTCGCATTGCTTTTTCCCATTCCAAAAGCCATCGAATTTTTTCCTCCGGCATGCTCCATCAGTTTCTTCGCCATATAATTTCCCAGTGCGATAAAAAGGATCAATGGCAAAACCCCGGTCAGCAGGAAGCTGATGATTGGTGACATCTGCTTATCGATATCTTTTGCGAATACTGCTCCACATTCATATAGCCTGTCCGTCAGGTTCGGATCGTTCATCAGACCTGTTTTATAAATATTTTTTTGATCTTTATCTGTAAAGATGATCTGATTGTCCTTAACTTCTACTTCACCAATATTCTTCTTCTCGATCATGCTCATAAAAGTTCCATAATCCGTTTCCTTTACCTGATGCTCCATAAGGATTGGTGTGACAACCAGATTAAATACGATCAGCACTATTAACACAATCCCATAATAATATGTCAGTGGTTTTTTCGGTGTTTTAACTTCTTTCATGGTCTTTCCTCCTGTTGTTCTGCGTTATGCTTTCTCCGTGCATTTTCGTATTATTTATTCTGCCATCTGACTTCGCCCTTGGACAGAAGCGGATAACAGATCAGCTGATCTGAATCCAGATTTTCCGCATGCATGTCAACCGCTGTGATCTGATGATTATCATAAGTCGTATAATAATAAATACCTTTTGCTGTATTACAACAGGACGTGTATATCGTGATCTCATATTTGCCTTCTGTCACCTCACAGCATCCACGCTGCTGATCTACGGATCCTAAGATATGGAAGAACTGGCTTACACTCTCATCCTCTTCTTCACCGGAGATCGAATTTAATTTTGTAAAGGCAACTTTCACAAATCTTGACTGGCTGGAAAGATCTCCAGGTATTCCCATTCCACCCATTCCTCTGCTATATGCATCAAGCTGTAATACTTCTGCAAAAGTACTCTCCGGCTGTTTTCTGGATACACCGGCATAATTATTCAGTGCAAACATCTGACCCGGGAATGGTGGATTATTGGTAAGCACTCCTACCGGATTATCATATACATGCAGCCCATCCTTCATAGACTCAACAACGATACAGGAGTCTTTGTCTGCAATGATCCAGTGAAGCTGTGCTGTCGGCAGCTGTTCGCTGAATGCTGTGCCTGTCAGTCTCATTGCTGCCAGCTTCTCTCTCACCTCTTCTACAGTAGCACACTGTACAAGGATCCATGGGATGAACTCGAACTGTGCCACCTGGCTGACTTCTGTTTCATCTCCCGGCAAAGCCTCTTCATATGCCGCATTGCCAACAAAATTAAGACCTGCCATTCCAAGGCCTTTTTCATTAACAGCATCATAATAAAGCGGATAACCTCCTGCAACAAATGCCATTCCGATCAAAGCATAATGGCTTTTTATCTTCCCGGCAAACCGGAAATCAAATTCATAATTTCTTGGCGTTATCGTAATCTGTTCCCCATAGGAAAATTCATAATCAAGCGTTCTGCCCATATAAAAATCTTTTGTTTTGTAAGTTGCTGCTGTACACATATCGAACACCTCTTCTTTCTGCTATAACAGTCCTGCAAACAATCTCATAAACAACTGTCCGAGCCGTAAATATGCACTCCGTCCTGTGCGGTACTTTTCGGTCACTTCCCTGCATTCATTCATTGTTGCTCCCAGATCATCTCTTATATCCAAAACTGTCTGACTATCCGCCATAAAACAACCATTTTCAAAGTGGTGATAAAGACTTCTATAGTCAAGATTTATCGTTCCGCAAGTTGCCATACAGTCATCTGCCACACTCATTTTTGCATGACAGAATCCTGGTGTCCATTCATAAATCCTCACACCATTTTTCACCAGTCCATGATAGAAAGAACGTGTAATGCTGTATATTAACTTCTTATCCGGCATTCCCGGAGTGATGATCCTGACATCTACTCCACGCTTTGCTGCCAGACACAAGGCATGTGTCATCTCATCGGTAATGATCAGATATGGTGTCATAAACCAGCAATATCTCTCTGCCTTGTTTATCATACTGATATAGACTTCTTCTCCCACCTGTTCATCATCCATCGGACTATCTGCATAAGGCTGGATAAATCCTTCCTGTGCTGCCTGATAATCTGATTTTACAAGATACTGATCAAAATCTGTATCATTTATATCTTTCATACTTACAGCATTCCACATTTCCAGAAATGTAATCGTCAAAGATCTGACTGCATCACCTTCCAGACGTATTCCGGTATCTTTCCACTGCCCATATGGATGCGTATAATTAAAATATTCATTTGCAAGATTGTATCCGCCTGTAAAACCAATCTTTCCATCGATCACCGTGATCTTTCTGTGGTCACGGTTATTCAAAAACACATTCAGTCCCGGCATAAATGGATTAAACACTCTGCAATGAATTCCTACAAATTCCAGTTTTTTCACAAAATCCGTATTAATAAATCCTATCGATCCCATATCATCATAGAAAACACGGACTTCCACTCCTGCCTTTACACGTTCTTCCAAAACATTCTGTATTTTCTTCCATGCCTTGTCATCTTCTATGGCATGATATTCCATAAAAATAAACTTTTCTGCTTTCGACAGATCTTCAAGCTGTGCATCAAGCCCTTTTTCTGCTGCATCATAATAGGTAACATCTGTATTCTGATATACCGGGTAATGTGCATTTCTCTGAATATAAGCACTGATATTTCCGGCTTTTGGAATTTTAGCATTCATCTTTTCCAGGCATGCCACATTATCAGGAAGCAACGGCAATAACTTTCTGTCGATATCTGCATACCGCTCCCGCATCTTACGTGTGCCTCCATTCAATCCGATCAGTAAATATAGTGCTACACCCATGATTGGGAAAATAAGAATCAAAATAACCCACGGCATTTTCATAGAAGATGTTTTATCTGACGCATATAATGCCAGAACCAGTACTCCTGCAAATAATCTCGTAATAAGGTTCACGATCTCAGCATATTCATTCAGTTTTGTGATCATCATTACAATAAATGCAGCTTCCAGTAAGATACAAAATACAGAAAAACATAGTCTTTTTACACCATTCTTTGATCTCGCCCTGCCTTCTAAAGTATCCTGCTTCATGTATATCACTCCTAGTATAATAATTTCTTCTTATTTGATGATCCATTACAAAAAAAGAATGGCTTATCTTTTCAGAATATAATAAAATATAGTATATCATTATTACCAATGCCATTCAGTTAAGCATCATTTCAGTGGTTTTCTGTCATAGAAAGCCACTGTTTTTATGCCTAAAAACTTTAAAAATATTACAAAAAACAGTCGACAAGTAAGCCAATATATGTTGCGCAAGCCTTGATTATAAACATATTTCAAGGAGGCTCATTATGGCTGATTTTTTCTTATCTAATTTAAAATCCACACTCGACAACTGCATCACAGAACTTGATGAAATTCACTCCATGTTCTGCCGTAATCCGGAAAGTGATTTTACCAGGAACCGCAAACTTTCTTTCCGCGAGTATATTCAGTTTATGCTCCAGATGCAGAGTAAATCCGTTTCAAATGCAGTAAACATATGCAGGGCATATCTCAAACACGGTGGTAATGAAACAGAGACCATGCTTCTCATACAAAAGTATCTGACACCTGTCAGGTACAATCGAAAATATCCTATCCACCTCCGTCCAAAGAGAAATAGGGATTTCATGTATCGGGTTGCATAAATCTCGTTACTATTATACTGCATTATAAGGCAGATAAGCAATCTGTCTTTTTGTCATAAAAAACCTTATCTAAATGACATTGAATGATTTATTTTCTATCTAAAATTTTATTAAACCGACTAAAGACTCCATAGTTTGTGTGTTTGACTTACTGTTTATATCTATCTTCTCCTAAATATTTTTCCTAAATTACTAATCCCATGGAATCTTCTTGCGATATATCCATCAGCAAGATCCGTAAGACCAGACAGCAATAAGATTTCACCAGCTAACAGAGGATTTTTCTTTACACAATAACTCCATATAATTACCGGAATCAGACAAAGCCGAAAAAAAGAAAAAAGATTAGGAACCGTAATAATTCTATTCAAATTTTCTTCCTGATTCACTTCACTCTGCATGTACGGTCACCTCACTTTCTTTTTTTAGACATAAACCAATAAAATATAACACAAAATGCTAAAGCAAACACAACACCAAAAACATTTTGAATCACTCTAAGACTAACCGCTCCTTGTAGTCCATAAGTCTCTGCAGCAATGGCTAAAGCACCAAATGTGTTAAATACTGCCTGCCAGCCATATTGTGCTGAAAATCCTACACCGATTCCACCAAGAATTCCTATATATGCATAGATTGACGAAGGAAGCAGAAAATATAATACTGTAAAACATATAACACCTGCAATATTTCCGACAATCCTTTTACGGACTCTGTAGTGCATATCTTCCATAAACGGCAAAATCGCGGACATGGCCGCAATACCAGCCCACATTGCACGTGGCATATTACAAAGTTCTGCAATGCAAAGGACAATCGGTACGCATAAAATCTGACATATCTGCCATTTGGTTCTGGAAGAAGTGATATCAAATTCTTGTATCAGATCTTTCAGATTTCTTTTATAAGTTCTGTTTTTATGATTTCGATAAAATACGAAGCAGGTAAGTGCTGCACCTAAAGCCATTCCGACTAATCGCATCTGATAGCTTTTTCCCGTAACATCATAACCATATAGCAGCAGATACCCAAGAACCAATGTAGATTGATTAAACATGAATGGATTATGGCATCCGAACAGAATCAACACAGCCAGTGCCGCAATATTTAACAGCATTCCCAATACCGGTGAAAACTGATTTGCTAAATGCGGACATACAGTCATAATTACAAAGAACAAAGCCAAAAGCATCGTAGATTGTCCGGTGTGGATCCCCAGATCCGCATTTCTAAACACCATGAGACATAATAAGACTACTACACCTACAATGCTGTTCTCATTTCCAAATAGGATGCTGAAAATACTAACAAAGGAAAAACAAAATGCCATTGTAACAGCTATCTTCACCAGATATACCCACATATGATATAATTTTTCTTTTAGTGTTTCACTCTTTTTCAACAGGTTTTTAGAACCTGCCTGATTTAACTGCAACTCCTGATAAAATGTCATATAAATCCTCCCATCTTCTAATTTATCTTAAAACTATATAATCTCATCTTTCTGCTTTGGCAGCTCTATAACAAATCTGCATCCACCATATTCACGGTTTTCTGCTTTGATTGTTCCTCCGGCACTATCTACAATCCGTTTTACAAGTGCAAGACCTAGGCCATTTCCTTCTGCTTTATGAGATCCATCTACCTGATAGAACTTGTCAAATATTCTGGATTTTACATCATCCTCTATTCCTGGTCCTTCATCTTCCAGAATGAACTTAACAGAATCCTGTTCTTGTTTCAGAAACATCGTAATTGTCCCCTTTGAAGGGCTGAACTTAATCGCATTATCCAAAAGATTTATCCAGATATGCATAAAAAGTCCTTCATTCCCAGTATATTTAACTTCCTCCAATTCTACCTGAAAACCAATTTCTTTTTCTGTCCATTTTGTTTCCAATGAAAGAAATGCCTGGCGGATCTGTTCATCCAGACGATATTCTGTTTTTTTCATTGGTATATTCTGATTCTCTAACTTGGATAACAGCAAAATATTACCAACCAATCCGGAAAGTCTTTGGGTGTTAAATAAGATTTTTTCTACATATTCCTCTTGATCCGGAGACAGTTCTTCTCCCTGAAGCAGCATTGTATATCCTTCAATGGCATTAATCGGGGTCTTAAACTCATGAGAAACATTAGATACAAAATCCATCTGCAGCACCTCTGTTGCACGAAGTTCTTTTGTCATAACGTTAAAACTTTGATAAGATTCTCCAACTTCTGCTATACGGCTGTTCGTTTCCAAATGCTGTTCAAAATCTCCCCGAGAAACTTCCTTCATTGCTTTACTAAGTCTGGTAATTGGTTCCAGTAACTTTGCATTGATAAAAGAAGTGATCAGCCCTGCAATCAATGTATTGAAAATCAAAAGCCAGCCAAGCACAGGTATGCTGCCCGGCAGTTTAAAAAAATGATTCAAAAAAGCAAATAATAAAGCAGATATGACTGTTGAAAATACAAGTGCCAGCCAGATTGCACCAGTCAGACAGGATCGGATCCGCAATTCTTTTTCTTTCTTTTGTTCCATTATTTTTTCACCACCTTGTATCCAATTCCACGCATTGTTACGATTTCAAAATCAGGGTTATCTTTAAAACGCTCTCTGATTCTTCCTATATGTACCTCTATCGTATGTGGGTCTGCCTCCGTCTCGTATCCCCATACTTCATCCATCAACTGTTGTTTTGTAAATGTTCTGCCTGGCGAAGCTGCAAGCTTATATAAAAGCAGGAATTCTTTTTTAGGCAAAACAAGACTTTCCTTATCAGTTGTAACTGTCATTGCATCATAATCAAACTCTGTTGAACCGATCACAATTTTGTGTTCATTCAGTATCTGTGCACGGCGAAGCAGTGCTCCGACTCTTAAAACCATTTCATTCACATTTACCGGTTTTACCATATAATCGTCACTTCCCGAAAGAAATCCCTGGCGCATATCATCAAAGGAACCTTTCGCAGTGATCATAAGCACTGGTATCTGATATCCTGCTGAACGAAGTTCCGACACCAGTTCATAGCCATCCATAACCGGCATCATAATATCAGAAATGATCAGATCAATATATTCCTTATCCAATACTTCTAATGCCTGTGCTCCATCCGATGCACTTTTAACTTGATATCCATTCTTCTCAAGCACTTTTTGGAATAGCTGGCTTAATTCTTTATCATCTTCTACAATCAATATTTGAAACACGTTTTCCTTCCTCCTTATTAAAACAGATACCTTGCCCATCCAAGCAGATGCTGTACTAAAAATATTTTTCTCTGACGTTTCTTTGTTAATTCGATTGGCTCTACATGATATGGATCATTATAAGTTCCGCCTTCTAATATCTGGCGGGACACTTTTTCATATTCCATCATCCCCTCTTCCAACTGTTTATTAATATCTTTACTGCGTATTACAAGCATCAGTTCCGTATCCAGATATGTACTTCTCATGTCCATATTAAAGGAACCGATTACAGACAGATCATCGTCAATCAGAATACTTTTTCCGTGGTATGAATAACCGCCTTCATATTCCCAGATATTAATTCCTGTACTTAAGATTCTATTTCTGTTTTTCGCATAATCGGCAGCCCCAAATGGATTCCCATTATTCGCAACTGAATTTGTCATGATAGAAAAATCTGAAACGTTCTCTGCAATCTCCTCCCATGTATTATACATCATATCATTACAGATAATATATGGCGTGTGGATCTTCACACGATTTTTTGCATTTTTCATCAATTCTCCCAACTGATACCACACTACTGGTTCTTTGGAACCTGTGTGAATAGGATTTGACACTAATGCAATCTTTTCTGTCTCAAAAGTTTCGTCCGTGTAATCGGTATCGCAGATTCTTTCCTTATTCTCTTCAAAATATTTCTGATAGCCGTTCTGCAGCTCTAAAACTGCGTTCTTTACAGATTTTCTATTTGCCAGTTTTTTATTGTCATGAAAATAGCCACTGTCTTCTTGTTCCCATATCGTTTCAAAATACTCTGACAACTGGTTAACTGAATTTTCTTTCTCAGGTTCATCGCAAACCACTAACACGTCTCTGTCATAGTTCTTATGTCCCGGAAAATCACCCAGGAAATAATTGTATGTATTTCTTCCCCCAAGAATATATCTCTTTCCATCTGCAATCAAATATTTATCATGCATTCTACCCATCATCTTCCATGGTTTCAACGGATTGGCCTTATTATATAGTTTAATTTCAACATTCTCATGGGAAGATAATCCATAGAAATACGGATTTCCTTCCATATCAATCCAGCTCTCCATTCCATCTACTAACAGACGAATATGTACACCTCTGTCTGCCGCATCATGCAGTGCTCCTAAAATCAATTTTCCACTTTCATCGGATTGAAATGCAAAAGTAGAAAGAATAATTTCCTTTTTTGCATTCTTGATCAAACGCACTCTTTGTAAAAGCGCTTCTGGATTCTTTTCTATGATTACTGCCCGTTCTGTATTTTCACTGCATTCGTTCCATGACCCATTTTTTGTTTCTTTTTTGGTTGTATTGGACACTTCCGGCTGCTTTTTATATGCAACGCAGATTCCGAGCAATTCATAAAAAGCCACACATAAAAAAATTGCCAGTATAACAAGAAGGATTTTACATATTTTATACTTTTTCATTGTACATCACTTGATTCCTTTTTATTTCATACTTATACAATACAAAGTCAATCTCAATTTAACCTCAACAAAATTTGTTTTTTTCATCCATGCAAAATCTTCTTTGTACAACAGACTGTTAGATATAGCAAAAACGGCCTTTCAAAAACAGTTAACTTCTAAATCAACTGTTTTTTGAAAGGTCGTTTCATCAGATTCTTATAGCAATCCAGCAAATAATCTCATAAATAATTGTCCCAGTCGCAAATATGCACTTCGTCCGGTTTGATATTGGTCTGTCACATCACGATATTCTCCCATCGTTCTTATCAGATCATTTTTTATTTCCACAACTGCCTGACAATCTGCCATAAAACAGCCGTTTTCAAAATGGTGATATAAACTTCGATAATCCAGATTAATTGTTCCACAACACCTGCTTTTGTTCCTCAACATGAGAATAATCTTTTCCAGGTACCAAAGATTCCAATTCCTGATTTGTAAATGATTTATTTCTGAGAAATTCAAAAAATAAGTTTAAGTGATTATTAATGAAATCTATTATCCCCATTGAATTAGCAGAAATAAGCAGCTTGCAGGAGACAGCTACATTGATGATGATTTGATATTTGCTCACGAGGATGGTACGCATATCAGTTCACAATACGCCGATGATATGTTCCGTTCACTCTATGAGCCTTTAGGACTTCCAAAAGTAGACCTGTATAGCCTAAGGCATTTCTCAATCACAAAAAAACTTGATTATAACAGGCATGACTATGTGAGCTTGGCTAAGGATACCGCCCATCGTCAGTTGAGTACGATACAGGACTATTACGAAACGCCGGAGGACAGCGTAAGAATTGACACAGCAAAAGCGATTGGAAAATTCCTTAGTCGCTCTGGCAAATCGGATTCTGAATCCAAAGTGACAATCTCTCTGAAAGATGAAGATTTTGCAAAAAAACTTGAGGAAGTGGCTTCTGATTCAGCCGGAAAACAGATGCTTGCGTTTGCCATCGCCATGTACGAAAAGAATAATTCGGGCAAATAAAGGTCATCCGACACCAACCGTATTTAACGCCGCTAATCACCTAAATATTTAGCTACTGTACAAAACCACTGAATTTACTGTATAATATAAGCGATACGAAACACCCGAACCATGATTCCCTTGCAGCAATAAAAGAGAAAAACCTCTCCAAGCGAAGCTTGATTATTTTTTCTTTTACTGCTCAATAAAAAAGCCGAAAACCCTTGAAAACAAAGGCTTTCGGCGTTATTATCTGGCGCGCCAAAAGGGATTCGAACCCCCGGCCTTCCCCTTAGGAGAGCTCCAACCTATTGTCACTCTCTGTCAATCTGAGGTAAGGTAAACCCAAGTGGGATACTATATAAAACTGTTTCCGATTCAATTCGAGTTATTCTGAATACCCCCTCTGTCAAGCTCTGTAAAGCTCTGAAAGTTAGCTGATTGTTTGCTCCAGCTAATAATTGGGGAATGCCTTGATATTACCATCGACATCTGTTATATGACCACCATGCTTCGTACGTTCGATCATGGTAAACAGTATTCAATTAAACTTCCTATCGAAAGCACAAGATATTTTCTTGTCTATAAATAATATAACGCATACGAGACGGTTTGTCCATGCGTTTTTGACTGGCAAATTTTATTCAGTAAAAATATCTGTAACCTTTTTTGTAACTGAATCTCCATCATTCCATCATCAAATGATGGAGATTCCAATAGATATGATGGAGATAGACTAATTACTTCATCGTCTTCGCCAGTGAATTGAGCAATGCCCGCATCTCTGGATTTGCCAACACTTTTGCCAGAAGTTCCGGATCGACTTCATCAGCAACAGTTGCATTATTATTTTCCTGCTGTACATGCATCTGTGGATCCAGATTCTTTTTCTCATAAAACGCTTCTTCAAAAAGCTCTGCATTTTTCCTTCGGTCATCATCCAGAATATGAGAGTACACATCCGTAACCATATTGACCTGAGCATGGCCGGAATCACCCTGTACCGCCTTGATGTCTCCACCATTCAATTTCAGCTTATAAGTAACGCTGCTATGACGAAAACTGTGAAATACAACCGGTGGGAGATTATAGTCCTCGATCAGTTTTTTTAAAGGACCACGTATTGCTCCATCTCCTAGAGGAAGCCCAAAGGTACTTGCCATAACCAGGTTATAGTCCATATATTCATCACCAAGGATTTCTTTCATTTCATCCTGTTCCGCTTTCCAGTCTACCAACATATTAGCGACACTCTTTGGTAAGAATATCTTACGCACACTGCTTTCTGTCTTTGGTGTTTTCAGAATACGGACCGTAGAATTCTTCTTATGATTTGTCGGGAATACCAACAACACATCTTTTCCATCCAATGCATTCAACGATTCTTTTCTTATACGCTGTGATTCTTTGTTGATGAAGACATATGCACGGTTTTCTTCAATTGCCTCAGGAGAAATATCTACACAATCCCAGGTAAGACCAAGCAGCTCACCAAGTCGTAAGGAACATGAAAAGGATAGATTTATTGCAAGCTTTAATCGCTCATCTTCACAGACACTGAGCGCATACATTAATGTATCCGCTGTCCAGATGTCTCTTTTTTGTGATTTATGTTTTGGTACAGTCGCATGGGTGCAAGGATTCTTCTCCATCAACTCCCATTTCACTGCCTGTTCAAAACAGTTTCTAAGCAGCTTATTAATATCCCTGACCGTACTGGAAGATACAAATTCATTTCGACTGGTTTTATTCAATGGATTGATAACTGCACGTCTCTTCAAAAGACTCTGATAATATCTTTCGATGAATCTGGTATTGATCTCTGAGAGTTTCGTATCACCAATGATCGGAAGAATATAGTTATTGATAAGAGAGACATTTCCTTCATATGTAGAAAGCGCCCAGTTTTCTTTGCCATAAAGTGCAACATATTCTGTAATAAGCTCGTCCAGTGTTTTGCATTTACGGACGACAAATGATCCCATCTCTTTTTTATATTCAATTTCTTTTTTTCTTCTCTTTGCTTCGGCTTTCGTTTCATAGGTTTCCCACTTCTGTTTCCTCTCACCTTTTTCATTCGTATAAGAATAGATTACATTAAATTTTCCATTTCGTTCTCTTATAGATGCCATATTATTGCATGCTCCTTTCCAAATCTCTTTGTTCCATCCAGTCCTCAAATTCATCCCGACAGATCCTTACTCGACTGCCAACTTTTATTACTGTGAACTTCCCTTTATCCGCCCACTTGTTGATCATGCTTCTGCTGACCTTTGCCAGATAGGAAGCTTCATCAAAAGTAAGATATTTTATATTTCCATTGCTTCCTCGTATTCCGGTTTGTGATAATTTCTTCCGCCGGAAATTAGCCAGGGCAATATTCTGTTCCTGTGCAAGTTCTTCATAATCATTCGATGGATCCAGCTTATAACGGTCCTGACCTTCCAGGAATTTTTGAAAACTCTCTTTTGTGATCCTTTTCTTTTCTGCAATCACAATGAATTCAAAAAAATGACTATACTTCGGATTATCAAGAATTGTATATACTGAACTTCTGGTTGTTCCAAGCAGCTGTGCCATCTCAGGCATCGTAATAGTTGCATTTTCCAAAAGAGCGTCTTTTTCTCTGTCTTCCTTTGTTCGATACCGGGACTGGCTTTTATACCAATTCCGAAAAGATTCTTTTGGTATTCGTTTCCAGTAATCGACAATAACAGCTTCCATTTGATTTTTCTTGAGTAAATCATAAACAAGATATTCATCAACACCCAACAGATCCGCGACTTCCTTAACAGAATAGGACCAGGATTTCAATTCTTTCCCCGGTTCTTCTCCGGTAACTTTATGGTATTTAATCTGATTGGCATACCATTTTTCAAAGCTGGCAATATTGATTCGTATCTTTCCGGCAATCTCTTTTGATTCAAAAACGTTTTTATGCACCAGCCAATATCGATCTGTCTTTTTTAATCCCAGTAGCTTTCCCATTTCCGGCACGGTCATCCAGGTCCTCTTTTGTGTTGGACGCCGTTTGTAAGGACTTTCTTCTGATATTTTCGAAATGATTTCTTCAACATCGTCCATTTCCGGAACTTCTTTTTGTTTCATAATTGCTGTTGCCATTTATTCTTCACTTCCTGTCTTTTTTAGTGTTAGTGTTTTTTCTTATATCATATCTCAAATCCAGATAAAAATTTAGGATGTCGATTGCAGATAAAATCTGCCTGATCAACACCCTGTTTTTTACTGTTCCAAGTTATCGAGCCAGTCATCGAAACTCTTCTTAGAGATGCGATACTTTCCGCCATCCAACTGGATCCACCGGAATTCCTTTTTCTTCAAAAGGTTATAAATAGTAGGTCTGCTGACTCCTAAGATTTCCTGTAACTCTTGAACTGTATAACATCTTTTCTCTGACATTTCTTTATCCTCTTTTCTTTGAAATATGAAAGAAAAATTATCCCTTCATATAACGAAACGCTCAGAGCATGTTTTACAGTGGTCAAAAGCAAATTTTTTTACTTTTTTTTTTACGAGTTTTCTTGCGAGTTTTTTTAATGCAATTCGTAAGAAACTCGTAACATTAGATTTTTATATTTTTCATGAAATTAAGTAAAGAAAAAGAGCATATGTAATTGAATCCATACACTCTATGATTACTGGAACTTTATTTCATTTTTAATTCAACAAACTGGAATTTACATTCTGCTCATATAAAATATATCAATAGCTTTACTTGCAAACTCTGCTGTGCCAACTCCTCCAACATCATCAATATTTTCCGTAAGTTCTCCTCCACCGGCATACATTCTTCCAAGACCGCATAAAATCTTATCAGAACATGTATAAAAATGATCTGTAATGTAATCCTGAAGTTTCCTTACCTGCAACTGCACCTGTTCATCTTCTGGGTCCATTTCTTTCATTTGTCCGAATTCAACAAATAATTGCATAAACTCATTTGCAACAGTAGCTTCATCGTCTTTCGTCCAGTTCTTTGTTTTCTCTTCAAACTCCTTATACTCAGAGGTTTGTCCCCATTGTTAAGTTGATTGAACCGCCGTATACGGAACCGTACGTACGGTGGTGTGAGAGGTCGGAATTTCTCATTTAAGAGAAATTCCTCCTACTCGATTATAAAATTGCAGTACACAGAAAAAAGCTGTAAAATGAAAAATATATTTGGCCTTGTAACAATTCTCGGACATTTGCCTGTTATATTATCTGCAAAAAGAAAAGGAAGTGACAATATGAAGCAGATTTTAATTGTCGAAGACGATAATCTTTTGAATAAAACGCTTACTTATAATTTGGAATTGGACGGTTACACAATAACTTCTGTTCTGAATGCAAGGACAGCCGCTGAATCATTAAAAACAAACATTTTTGATTTGGTATTGCTGGATATAAATTTACCAGACGGAAATGGTTATGACCTATGCCGTCTTATCAAGCCAGAGCATCCTGATACAGTAGTTATATTTCTAACTGCCAACGATCAGGAAAGCGATCAGATACAAGGATATGAAGCTGGTGCAGTGGATTATATCACGAAACCTTTTTCGATTAGTGCTTTGCAGCGAAAGATCAAAGCCATGTTCGCTATGTTGGAACATCACAAACCAGCTAAGGATATTTACGAGGATGGTAGCCTGTTTCTGGATTTTTCGGAACAATTTGCAAGTTTGAACGGGAAACCATTAGCGCTTTCTGCGATGGAATATAAAATGCTGAACCTATTTCTTAAAAATCCGAAGCAGGTACTTACCCGCCAACAACTTTTGGAAAGGCTGTGGGACATTGATGAAAAATATGTAGATGAACATACCCTTACTACTTCTATCAGCCGCGTTCGCAGTAAGATTGAAGCGGATGGCGACACATATATCAAAACGGTTTACGGTATGGGTTATCAATGGACAGGAGGCGAAAAGAAATGAAACTGAATAACCTTTCTGCTAAGAAAATTTGTAGACTGATTAGTGCTGGCATGGTTTTCTCTATGCTGGTAATTACTGGTATTTTCGGCGGTATAATGCAGGATACACGAATTTTCATAGCGGGTGGAACATTGACACTCTGTGCATTTTTCTGGATTTGGCTATTGGTGCTGTTTTTTGGAAAACGCCTTTCTCATCTTACTTCTAATTTGTGCCGGACGCTGGACAACATGATTGATGGAAGCGAGGAATTACAAAAGTCAAATGATAGTGAAACTCTTTTTGCCCGTATCAACCACCGCTTAATCCGGTTGTATGAGATTATGCAGAAAAACCGACACAAGGTAGACATGGAACGACAGGAGCTTCAAATGCTGATTTCTGATATTTCGCATCAAGTAAAAACGCCTGTCAGCAATTTGCAAATGGTAACGGACACACTTTTAACAAAGCCTGTTTCAGAAGAAGAACGGATGGACTTTTTACAAGGCATACGCAGTCAGACTGATAAACTGGATTTTCTGTTCCAAGCACTGGTTAAAACATCCCGGTTGGAAACCGGAGCGATACGATTAGAAAAGAAAGACAGCAGCTTATTCCATACGCTTGCACAAGCCATGAGCAGTATTGTATATGCCGCAGAGAAAAAAGAAATTGCTGTATCCGTGGATTGCCCGGAAAATTTGATAATCTCCCATGATAGCAAGTGGACAAGCGAAGCCCTTTTCAATCTGCTGGACAATGCAGTAAAATACACTCCGTCAGGTGGAAAGATTTCTGTATCAGTGGTTCAGTGGGAAATGTACGTAGAGGTCAAAGTGACCGACACCGGCAAGGGCATTTCAGAAAGCAATCAGGCTGCCATCTTCCGGCGCTTCTATCGTGAGGAAGAAGTACACGATCAACAGGGTGTAGGAATAGGTTTGTATTTGGCTCGTGAGATTGTAACAAGGCAAGGGGGCTATATCAAGGTCGTTTCAGAGCTGGGGCAAGGCTCAGAATTTTCTATTATGCTTCCTGTAAGGTAAGATATAACCACTTTTTTTGAAATGTCCGAGCGTTGTAACATTTCACCCTGATTTTCGATAAAAATTTTTTCTATCTCGGACATTTGTGTAACATTTGTGGTTTACAATGGCTTTATCAACAGATAGAAAGCCTTGAAAGGAGCATTTGAATATGAGCATTTTACAAACAATCGACTTAAAGAAGTATTACGGCACAGAACCAAATATTACTCGTGCCCTTAATGGTGTAAATTTTACTGTGGAACAGGGAGAATTTGTTGCCGTAGTTGGAACTTCCGGCAGCGGTAAGTCTACATTGCTTCACATGATGGGAGGACTTGATACCCCCACTTCCGGCAGCGTGATTGTACGGGGAGAAGAACTCGCAAAAAAGAATGATGATGAATTGACAATTTTCCGCCGTCGTAACATCGGATTTATCTTCCAAAATTATAATCTGGTTCCGATTTTGAATGTATATGAAAATATCGTCCTGCCTGTGGAACTGGATGGCGATACAGTAGACCAGAAATTTATGGACGAAGTTGTGTATATGTTGGCTTTAGAAAATAAACTGGAAAATATGCCGAACAATCTTTCAGGCGGTCAACAGCAACGTGTAGCGATTGCACGAGCTTTAATTACGAAGCCTGCGATTATCCTTGCTGATGAACCGACCGGAAATCTTGATAGCAAGACCAGTGCAGATGTGTTAGGGCTTTTGAAGCGTACCAGCGGAGAATTTAATCAGACCATTGTAATGATTACTCACAACAACGAGATCGCTCAACTCGCAGACCGCATTGTACGGATTGAAGATGGTAAAATTGTTGGCTAAAGGAGGTGGGAATTATGAATTATCCTTTTGAAAATGATACCAGTGCAGTAATTAAAAAATTAGCACGAAAAAGTGTGCGTTTTGATAAGAAGAAAAACTTATTTTGCCTTTCGGCAATTATTGTAGCCGTTGCTATGATAATGATGTCGTTGCTCACAGTGCAAAATATCATTTATCAAAATCAGAAAGAAATCGAAGGATTACATCAAGGGATTTTCTTTGACATTACGCAGGACAGTAAAGAAAAGTTGTTAGCAAACGAAGAAGTAAAAAGTGTAGGACTTTCCTGTAATATCAAAACAGTGAAAGAAAATTCTAAAGAACTGTCTCTGATTTATTATGATGATGACATGCTTAGTTTGATTCCTGCCTTTGACGGAAAATATCCAGAGAAAGCAAGTGAAATTGCTGTTACAGATGCCTTTTTTGCCAGTGAAAATAAGTCTCCGGAAATCAACGCCATAGTTCAGTTGAATCTGGATGGTACTTTGAAGAATTATACTATTGTTGGTATTTACCATGATAAAACTTCTACCGCTTATCCTGTTTTTGTTTCACTTGAAAAATGCCGGGAATTACGTGGAAATGACCTGCTTAATGGATATGTTTGGCTTGAAAATGCAGATACCCTTACAAAAGACGAAGCAACAGAAATATTATCTCAAATTTCAGAGGAGACTGGACTGAATAATTGGACAGTCAGCAGTTACTATGATTATGTAAATACAACTTTGTCCTTCAGTAATTATGCGGTATATGGTGTAGTTGCTGCCATTTTGTTTTTAGCTGCCGCACTTGTAATTTACAGCATTTTCTATATTTCGGTTGGACAAAAAGTTGCTGAGTTCGGACAGCTTCGGACAATAGGGGCAAGTAAAAAGCAAATTTATAAAATAGTTCTTAAACAGGGTTATATGCTTGCAGTTCCGGGGATTTTAATTGGTAGTATCATGGGAACAATCATCAGCTATTGTCTGCAATCAAAAGGCTGGTCAGTATTTGCATTTATTGTTTCTCTATGTGGCGCATGCCTTTTTGGAATACTGCTTGTTTATATTAGTGTTCGTAAACCAGCAAAAATTGCAGCGAATACTTCTCCAATTTCCGCCCTGAAAAATCCAGTGGGAATTGTAAATTACCGCACTCACAAAAGACATCGTATTACGCCTGTATATTTAGCGAAAATCAGCTTTTCCAGAAACAGAAAAAAATCTCTATTGACCATTTTATCATTGGGACTGTGCGGAGTTATATTTTTCCTTGCAGCAAGTTATCAGAGTTCTTTTAATGCCGAGAGTATGGCTCGTTATTGGGATATGAAGTACGGAGATTTCAAAATCAGCATTGATTTAGAAAACGAAAGTGAAAATTTGGATGCTCTCTTGCAGAAAGAATATTTTTCTGATTATGTAAAGCGTGTTGGAGATATAGAGGGAGTTAGCAATATATTTACTTATGCTACCGTACCAGTTGATTTCTCAACAGACAATGATATTTCAGATAGCACCTTGATGCTCGGCTATAATGAAAAGGATTTGGCGTCGCTAAATGCAGCGGTTTTGTCTGGAAATATTACTGATGATACAGAATTAGTTGTAAGTGATCCCGAACGTATTTATGATGTTTACCATTGGAAACCTCAAATTGGGGATACTGTGACCTTTAATTTCAAAAATCATAGTGGTAAAACAATAACAAAAGCATTCAAAATTGGTGCAATCACTTCCAGCAATGATGGAATGGGTGGCTATATTTTCAGAATGCCGGAAAATATGCTCAAAGAACTTGCAGGTTATGACTGTACATACGCAATCGAAATACAAGCAGAAGCTGAATATCAGGAGATAATCGAGCAAGAACTCAAATTACTCGTTTCTGACAATAGGGATGTTCGCTTACAAACCCTTCAAGATTTTATTGTAGAACACCAATCAGACAATCGTGCAGGTTTTACATTAGCTTATGCGATTGCAGCCATCTTGTGGATATTTGCGGTCATCAATCAAATCAATCTTACTGTGACAAATCTTTTATCACAGAAACAGGAAATGGGCACACTAAAATCTATTGGTATGACAAATAAGCAGTTGGAGCAAGAATTTATGATGGAAGGTCTTTTTACTACTTTGATTGCATTGCTTATAACTGCTGTTGTTGGAATCCCCGGCGGATATGCAATCGGTATATTTTTGAAAAATGCAGGCATGTCTACGGGATTTGTATTTCCGGTTGTTGCTTTTACTCTTTTTGCTGTTGCTATGTTTATGCTTGAAAGTTTGATGACAATATTGCTTATTCATTCATGGAAGAAGCAATCTGTTATTGCAATAATGCGAAATTGACGATAGAAAGTTTTTCATATCTCGGTCAGCTCAACAATTACATTACTCTGCTGATACAGCCAGTCCGTAAATTCTTTCGGGCTGGCTGTTCCTGTTTTTACAGCCTTTTTTCTCTGCAATGAACCCTTCTCTTTGGTAAAAAGAAATTGCTCTGGCATTCTTCTGGTATACATTTAATCGTAAGCTAACTTTTTTATCCTTAATATAATCCAATAAAAGTTTACCTATGCCACATGACTGCATTTCATCAGAGACAAAAATACCTTCGATATATTCATCATTTAGTCCTACAAATCCTTGTATCATTTTATCCGCTTCAAACACATAGACTTCGGATTGTGACATCATATCTTTCACTAATTCATAATTACTTTTCCAATATTGATTGGAAATAAAATAATGTGCTTTCAGATTTGTCTTTAACCATATGTCAGCGACTCTATCGATATCTCCGTTCAGCAACTTTCTAATCATAACAAATTTTCTCCACAACTAAATCCTTTATGCTTTTCTCTTTTTTTCATTCTATCACAAGCTCACCATTAATCATCATTTTTTTTGATGTTTTTTCTTTTCCCCCACTGTAAAACAGCCTCTGAGCGTTTCGTTATATAGAGGGGTACACATACAGAGCAAGATCCACCCATGTTTAACAGTATTGCCATTTGGCATCCTGTTCTCCTATGGGATTTATCTTGATGGGGATCTCCCCATACCCTCTCAATAACAGACGTTTCACTTGTCTGTTGGTTCCACCTAAAGGTGTTCACAGCACTATTTCTAATATCGGAAGGGACAGCCGATATTGAAATACGTGGACTCCCAGTGGGAGGAATAGTCTCAGCGGAAGGAGGAGTATGAGAACAAAAAACAAAGATAAAGAACTGAATCACAGACATTTTATAGGATTACGTCTTACAGATGTCGAACTGGATTTATTAGATCAAGGTGCAGCTTGTTTGTCCATTAGCCGATCAGAATATCTGAGAAAACTCCTGCTTGAAAAGCAAATCAATCATCAGATTGAAGTTGTTGCAGACATGAATGATCTCAGAAAACTGGTCAGTGAATATGGAAAGATTGGATCGAATCTAAATCAGATCGCCAAGCATTTTAACAGTGGTGGCAGTCAGTCACGTGCTATAGAAAACGAAATCCATCAGTGTATCACGGACTTATTCCTATTGAGAAAAGAGGTACTGAAACTGGCAGGTGGTATGAATGGCAATCGTAAAACACATTAAAAGCAGAAATGCTAATTACTCGGCTGCTATCAATTACCTTCTGTTTGAACATGATGAAAAAACCGGGAAAAAGATTGTAGATGAATCCGGTCGAAGCATCTTGCGAAAAGAGTTTTATATGGATGGGCTGAACTGTGATCCGATGTCTTTTGACAAAGAATGCGAACTGACAAATGCTCATTTTCATAAGAATAAGAAACGTGAAGATATCAAAAGTCATCACTACATTATCAGCTACGATCCAGCCGATGTTACAGAAAACGGTCTTACCGGAAAGAGAGCACAGGCAATCAGTTTGGAACTTGCAAAGCAGATGTTTCCCGGATATCAGGCACTGGTAGTTACTCACACCGATGGCCACAATGAATCCGGAAATATCCATACTCACATCGTTATCAACAGTGTGCGAAAGACTGCAGTGGAAAGGCAGCCATATATGGATAAACCACATGAGGAAGCCGCCGGTTACAAGCATCGTTCCACTGATAAATTCATGAGCACTTTTAAGAAAATTGTCATGGATCGGTGCCGACAGGAAGGACTTCACCAGATAGATCTTCTTGCTCCAGCTGAAAGAAAAATCACTCAGAAAGAGTATATGGCACAGAAACATGGTCAGCAAAAATTTGATGAGATCAATCAGAAAATCATCGAAGATGGTCTCAAACCAACATCCACCGTGTTCCTTACACAGAAGGAATATTTGCGAAATGCGATTAATGAATGTGCTGCCACTTCCAATAGTTTTGATGAATTCCAATCCAAACTTCTGGAACAATTTCAGATTTCTGTAATTGAGCATCGTGGCAGATACAGCTATCTTCATCCTGATCGACAGAAGAGGATCACTGAACGTGCACTTGGAACACGATATGGAAAAGCACACCTGGAACAGACCTTCTTACGCAAGGATCCACTGACCATTCTCTACGTCAGATCTCACCTGCGCCTGGTTGTAAATCTCCAGACAAATGTGAAAGCAATGCAGAGTCCGGCTTATGCTCATCGGGTAAAACTTTCTAACCTGCAGCAAATGGCAAATACCATTATCTATGTGCAGGAGCATGGATTTGATACACAGTCAGATCTGAAAAACACATTGCTTGCATCAAAGCAGGAACTGGCTGAACTGCAGACACAGTTTACTCAGCATCGATCTAATCTAAGAATCCTAAACGAGCAAATTCGTTATACCGGACAATACTATGCAAATAAGGAAGTTTATTCCCAGTTTTCAAAAGCAAAGTACAAAGGAAAGTACCGGAAAGAACATGCGAAGGAAATTCAGAAATATGAAGAAGCCAGAGATTGGCTGAGATCCTTTTATCAGGATGGAAAGATGACAAGCCTAAAAACCCTGACTTTACAAAAAGAAAAACTGCAACAGCAGATAGCTTCCGAAGAAGAAGCAATAAGCAGCTTGAAAGAAAAATTAAAAGATCTGGACACTGCCGATCAGAATGTTGATGCCATTCTTCAGATGCAGATTCCAGAACCAGTGAAATCAAAAACCAAAGATCTCGAACGATAACTATTACAAAACAAAGGAGGAACTATCACATGACACAAGAAGAATTTAATGTTGTATTTGAACTTCAGATGAGAAAGTGTGCCGATATTCTGGCACATAAAAAGAAAGAATATACCGGTGATAATATTGATCGCCTCAGTGCATTCAAGATTGCTGCCGCTTTACAAAACTGCGATCCAAAAGCAGCACTGGCCGGTATGATGTCGAAACATGTCGTATCCCTTTACGATATGTGTTATTCCACTCTGTTACATTTTGACATGAAACAGTGGGATGAAAAAATCACAGACTGCATCAATTATCTGATCCTTTTAAAAGCTCTGGTAAAGGAGGAACAGGCCTATGGATCACATTGAAACAGCTATCTTAAACTGCTATGGAATCCGGGAAGCAGAACAGAATATGGTCTTTGCTGCCAGACTCACACAACACGGTCATACGATCCAGAACATGGCAGATCTGATGGATCTTTACCGTCAATCCTACAGTCAGAAGACTGTAGAAAACATTGCAGGGCTTCCGCATCCAACCGTGCAGAAATTCATGGTCATTACCGTAGCTGTTGTTGGTGCAAGCAGACGCTTCCTGGCACAGATCACAAGACATCAGAACGAAGTAAAGTACATGAGTGCATCTCTGCAGTACAGCAATTATTCCGGTCATGCTGCATTTGCTATTCCATATGGAATCATGAAAGCAGATAAAGAAATCCAGGATATTTACAAGAAAAGCTGTCAGTCAGATCTGGATCATTATGCAGAGCTTTGTGCCTTAGGCATTGATCATGATTCAGCCGGATATGCCACACCTCAGGGACTTCGAAACGTACTGATCATCAGCGCGACACCTTACCAGTGGAAGCATATGATTGGCCAAAGAACCTGCCGAAGAAATACGGATGAAACAAGGATTGTGATGCTACAGATCTGGCAAAGATTGTACAAATTAAGCCCAATCCTTTTTGCACCGGATCTTACCGGTCCATTCTGTCAGAGAGGAAGCTGCATGGAAAAACAGATGTCCTGCCAGAATCCTATTTCAAAGCTTTGGATACCGTCAGATATCTTAAAAGCAGATTATCCATTGCTCATCAGGAAGGAGGTGAGCAGCCATAAAGATTAAACTGATTGACTTTGGTCTGAAAGCAGATCATCATCCCTTCCGGCCACATGAAAATGATGCCGGTGCGGATGTATTCATGCCTTATGATTGCGTATTAAAGCCAGGCGAAGTTGCGAGAATTCCGCTTGGATTTGGTCTCATCATCCCGGATGGATTTGCCGGATATGTCTTTCCACGAAGCAGCATGGCTGCAAAAGGACTGGTATGCGAACTTCCACCGATTGACTCCGGTTACCGTGGTGAGATCCATGCCATTATCAGCAACGTGAGCACATCTTCTCAGATCATTCATAAAGACACACGCGTCGGTCAGCTGGTGATCACACCGGTTGTGATTGCAGACTTTGTCCTGGATCTCGGTGAAGAACGAGGAACTGGGGCTTTTGGAAGCACCGGAGAATAATACTATGATTACATTTGGAAGAAAATTAAAACACTTAAGACAGAAAAATCATCTCACCCAGAAAGAACTTGGCATGGCTGTTGGATTTCCCGACAGCTGTGCTGATGTCCGGATTGCTCAGTATGAAAGCGATGTCCGAACACCAAAAGAGGATCTTATGAAAATCTTTGCATCAACACTCGGTGTTCCGGTTGAACTCTTTACTGTACCGGTACTCTCAGAACCTAGGGAATATGAGGCGGCGGAGTATTGGAGGTATGAGTTAGGGGTGGAACTAGATTAATTGTCATAATACTGATATGAGGCAACGGATTTTCCGCTGCCTCGCTTTTATCATTTTGAGGGTAATTGAAAATATCCTCCTGTGTTGAGCAATCCTCTTTTTCTGCGCTTTATCTGCATATCTATATATTTCATTTTATTTCTGTTCCATCGATAAAAAGCACATATTTATCCGGATTATGAACAATATCATAATCTTTTCCATATTCAATCGGTCTAAATTCTATCTGCATAATGGATTTTCCATTTTCGATATCTTCTTTCCAAGAATATACGGTCATATCAAGGCTGGTTGCATATCCATGATCTGTAGAAAATTTTATTGAATGAAATGAATTCTCTTTGTACATTTTTAAAAGCAGTCTTGTAAATGCTTCTTTATCAGAAATATTTTTTCTGTTAGCAACTACTGTAAGATTCTCATCTCTATTCATAGAAAAACTGCCAACTACATCTGGCTCACCTTCTTTATGCTTTAATAAGCTTTTCCCAATTATCATTCCAACAATAATCGAAAAAACGATAGCAACAAATACAAGTGTTATATTTTTTTTCTTCATTTTATCAAGTTCCTTAGAATTATATATAAGTCTTTAGAACTACTATATCATATTTTCACGTTAAACCAAATAAAAAAGAAGAGCAATAAGCCCTTCCATCTTCTTATTCACGTATTTATTCCACCAATGCTCTCACTGCATTGATAATTCTCTGTTGCTTTTCTTTAGGTAGTTTCTCTATCATTTCAGATAATTCATTCGTAACGCCGCTAACCGAATGTGTCACAACATCAATCAATAGTGTATCTGCTGAAACATCTAATGCATTTGCAATCGCAATAAAAGTATCAAGTTTTGTTACTTTCAGTCCTCTCTCTATAACACTTACATGAGTTGGACTCAAGTTTACCAGTGCTGCCAATTCTTCTTGTGTAAGATTCTTAGCTTCCCTTGCAGCTTTTATTCTCTGACCAACCGCCTTTAAATCCATTGTGACACCTCCTTTAGAACGATAATTCGGTCTAAAATTAGTATAACGATTGATCTTTAAAACATACAGAATCTACAGATTGTCAACTTGTTCTTTAGAACTATTTTAAATTAAAAAGGCCCAAAAGGGCACTTTCCCTTTTGAGCCTATACACTTTATCAGCTAACGTATTTTGCTTTCATTTTTTCTCATGGTCATGAGGCTTTTTTCTCTTAAATCGCATTCTATGAATCCTTCGATTGCTCTTTCTGTTCTTCAATAATTCGTTCGGTTGCTTTATGAATTCTATCCTTGGAATAGGGTGGTCTTAAATTCAATGATAACCGCCCTTTTTTAATCATATACGTTTCACTACCATCCTCCGAAGATCCTTTCAACCAGCAATCATCCGGATACTTCTCCGCAAAAGACCTCAACCGTTTCTGCAAGTTCTGATTGAAGGTATACACATCATAGAATCCATCATCTTCATTAGTCAGAATAATCGTTTCTTTTTCACACTTTAACCTTCGCATATTCTATCCCCGCTTTCTTTCCATTTCCTGATCCAGGTACTTTGGTATCGGCTTTCCGGACCGGCGAGCAATGGCAATCTGTTTCTGATGCAGTCGTTTGATTACGGACCTTCGTTTCTTAGGTTTATTATTTTGTTGATTTCGGGACGTCTGTTTGTTATTGCGTGCATCAGAAATTTTTTCCAGGTTCTTCTTCTGATTATTCACCAGACCGTCCACCATATCATAGTTAGCTTCTGTACCAGATTCTCTGCTTCGTTCATAAGTGCCGTTCTGGTAGAATTTCTGGTAATGTTCCAGACGGATTTTACCATCTTGTTTTAGCTGTTCGACCGGATTTAGCGGTACCTGCTGTTGGATGTAATCATGAATCTTTTGTTTTGTCTTTTCATCGAATTTCTTACATTCTTCGACAACCATTTTTCCATAAGCATCCAGGATAACACCCTGGGCCTGATCTCGGTATACCTGATGTTCCATCAAATAAAACTGTTTTCCATCAATAATGACGGTGTCTGTTGCAATCCAGTTCCCCTTTTTCCCATCAATCTGATAATTCTCAGTTTCCATAGTGATCAGTGCACCGGATGTGTTGATACGAATAAATCCGGCCAGATACTGTGGATAGTTCTCATCTACATAGTAGCAGCTGATTTCTCCATTCTTGTTCAATACGAGCACGTCACTGACTTCGCATTGATTTTTCGTCCGTTTCCAGATGTCAGCGACTTTTTCATTTTCCTGCATTTCATGAATCGAGATTAATCGGTAATTTTCGACAGTAATCGACACATTCTGCTGTCTTGCCTCTTGATATGGCAGATGCCACAGTGCTTTTCCTGCTGTCTGCTGATCTACTCGGTAGACTGCAAATTGATTAAGCTTCATAGGCATCATCCTCCAAGTTATTCAGATAATAATTCAGATCCAGAGAATAGTAGTATTTGTCTTCGATCTGCTGTAATTTTCCAACTGTAGAATTAATGATCTCAATTATTTCATCATTCTCAGGATCACTTTCTTCCTGTTCCAAAACTTCCAAAGCTTCTTTCAGTGTTTGGATTGTTTCTTCCTTTGTGTGCTGCTGGAAGATAGCAGTAATAGTTAGTTCGTTTTCTTCCAGGTTTACATTTCTCATAGGCTCATTTCCCCCCTTTTCTTTTTCGGTATTGGTTTCATCTGTATATTCAGCTCCTTCTCGTTTTTTTCTTCGCTTATATTTTTTTCGTTATCCACTTTCTTATTGGATTCCAGAGGATTTTCCACATTTGGATGTCTTTCTTCCAAGTATTTTTCCACACGACTGATTGCATTTTGCACATAAGAATTTTCTCTAAATCCAGGAATCGAATTCAAAAATTCTTTCTGTATTTTTCCTTCAATCATCAGACTCTGCATTCCTTCATAATCACTTCCGTCTTTCAGATCAAAGCCAACACATTTCAGTCCATGCATACGTTCTGATGGGATTTTCTCATAAGCTTCCAAGGCTTCTGGTAATGTCAGGTCATAATGTACTTCACCCATTACAGGAAATTCAGCACATTCAGCCGCATAAAAGCTGATACATGTAAGATCATTTTCATAATCCACATTTTCTATTTCCGGGACAATATCGAGTATTTTTTCTCTTTGTGCTGCAAAGTCTGGAAGTTCTGCAAATCCAAATCGATCCACGTAATATGCCTGCATATCCCCACCACGATTTGTAATGATAACATCACTGACCGACATAGAATGTGCTTTATAATCTGCCGGTGGATTATCGTTGAACATAGCGTACAAATCATCCAGCTTTTCATTTTCATATAATCTGCCAGAATAGACACATTTATAATTTTCTGCATCGATTGTAATTCCATCTTCTTTGACCATTGCCATATTCATAAATAAATGTTGTTTTCCCGGTGTGTCTTCATCCACATGATAAATCGCATAGCGGTCACCATTACCTCTGAACATTTCTTCCTCTAGGGTATAATCATACTTAAATGGGTACATAGCCCGATCAACTCTCTCCGAAACATCCGTCCCTTCTGCAATCGTATCTTCCAGCCAGTCTTTGATATCTCCCCATGATTCAAACTGCAAATACCCAGCAATTTCATGTGTCCCATCCGGTGCCAGTACAATATGTCCCGGTTCGCTTTCCCGATAATCATAGCGGTATCCGGCTGCTTCCAGTGCATCTACCAAAATGCCGTATTTTTCATGTAATTCTGTTTTTTGTTTTTCTTCAAGAATGATTTCAAGTTCTTCTGTAAGCTGATCGATCATTTCACCGGCTGTCTTGCGGATCACATCCATAGATGCTTTCATTTCCTTCATTTCCCGGCTGCTGCTCCAACCTGCAATATAAGGAAAACTGTAATCCGATGTATCCAAACCAAAGGAAGAACACACACAGTAAGCAACGGATTCTGCTTCAACCTCTTTTGTCAGACGGTCTTTTTCTACACCCAGGCTTTCCATGATTTCCTTGTCATGCAGTTTAGCATGGGCTGTTTCATGAATAGCAGTCTTTAAGGTCTGACTTTCACTGAGCCCTTTTTTGATCACGATTTCCTTGTCTGCATTGTGATAATATCCATTGGCATTTCCATCAATCTCATCGAATCGTATCGGCACTGGGGATATTTTCTGAATTGCCTGCATGAAAGAATCAAAGTCCTGCACAGCTGCAGTCAGTAATTCCGGTGCCAGTGTCTGGATCGGTTCCCCGGATGTCTGAGCAATATCAAAGACGGTAACTGCTTTAAAATGCGGAACTGTAACTTCCACCTGTTCAGTCTTAGGTTTTCCATCGGTTCCCATGATCGGTCGCTGATTTTCATCCAGAACCTCTTTTTCCTTCATTTTCTTATATGGTGCCGGTGCAATGATTGTAATTCCTTTTTCCCCTTTCATGACCTGTCTACCCATGGACTGCCAGTTTTTGTAGCTGGTAACAAGTGTGGCATCCGGTCGCTGCATGGCAATCAGCATTGTATTATTAAAGGAATAATTGTGAAACTTTGCCATGGTTTTAAGAAATTCCTGATAGCGGTTACTTGTAAAAAGTTCTTCCACACCGGATTCCAGTGACTGCATAATGCTGTCCATATCTTTTCCTTGGACCGGCAGTGGAATAGTAGTAGTTTTATTTTGTTCTGTCATAATACTCCTTTCCAAAAACGCCCCACGACATTGTGCTTATGCCGCAGGGCTTTTTATTAGTTGATGAGATGATTATTTTTTATTAGAGTTCCATATCGTGCTTCTTTGTTTTCGGTTTCTGATCTGGCTGTTCTTTTCCTGTTTTCTCTGTTTTTGCAGCCTGTGCTCCTTTTTCTTTCTGACGTTCCGTAAATCTGTCAGCTTTTTCAAAGACGTGATCCTTTGTGTCAAAGTGATATACATCATTGGTAAGGCGTTCTGCTGGTGCTACCTGAGTCGCATTGACTTCTGTGACCATCATCCTTAATTCATCTGCACTGACTTCTCCATTGTCAGGAAGAACCAGCATTTGATGGATTGATGAAGGGAGAATAAAGTAGTCCTGTCCAAGGAGTTCACCCAGATTGTCCATTACTTCCGGATAGAAGAGAGCACCGGCACCATCGATTCTCTGCTGATTTGTCACTACAAAAAAGGTTGGCATCTGAGCGGATTCTCTAATAGATTCCTGTAGCATTTCTCTTTCTTCCGGTGACATCATGAACAGATCCTTCTCAACCAATTCCTCCATAATCGCGCCCATGGAAGATACTTCGGGTGCCATAATACGTGGAGAACTTTTCATAGCATCTTCATGAAGCTGTTCTGCTGTAATGCCGTACTGTTTAAGTAAGTCATTTTTGATGAGCATAGAACTCAATCCTTCCTCATCCATGCTGACGGCTACGTGATAGGTAATCGCAAGATCTTCCTTTAACTGATGCGGAACATTCGCAAGCATATCTTTATTTGTTTCTGCCGATGATACACGAATAAACAGATTGTCCTTTGCAATGTCATAATCCATGATGGATTTGAGATTCACCTGGATTGGTGCTTCCATAACCACATCTGCAATTCTTCTGCATACGCTTTCCATCGTTACGCCAGGCTGATTCTGATAGGCTTTATAGAGCTGATCCATGTTGATGGTCGGTGTGATCGTTTCGTCTTCCTTTTTCACCATCAGGCCCTTGTAAGTAGTATTTAATTTCTGGTAATCCATAACGGATACCTCAGCATTCTCATAAGCCTCTGGTAAAAAGCGTTTGATATTGTCCTTTACTTCATTTACAAATTCATTAAAATTCATTCTTCGTTTCCTCCTCTAATCTGTTTTCTTATTTCTTTTTGCTTTTGTTTTTTGGTTTCTTTTTGGGAAAGGATAAAGAAAAATTCACCTTTCCGGTTTCATCTGTATCCATATGGAGATCTGCCTCAAAGTACATATTTTTCTTTCTGGAATACAGGTCTTTCACATGCACACTTCCGTTTTTCAGAAGTTCTGCAGCCATCTTTTTATCCATGGTTTTTTCCATGCTCTGCAGATAGCGGTTGTCTTTCCAGAGAGCAAAGTGACAATCATGGTTGCTGCAATAGAAGTTGGTTTTACTTTCATATACCAGGCTTCCACATACCGGACAGGTTCCAATGCTTTCTCTGGTCTGAAATCTTCTTGTTTCTTCTTCGGAAATCGCATCGCATCCATTCAGCATCATGGTCAGCATGTTTTTGATCCCAGTCATAAACTGTTCCGGTGCAATCTCTCCATGCTCCATCAAAAGCAACTGGTTTTCCCATTCTGCAGTCATACTTGCAGATTTCAGGAAGTCTGGCAGGATCTCAACAAGGACTTTTCCATCATCTGTTGGAAGGATCTGTTTTCCTTTTCGGGTGGCATATTGGGAATAGATCAGTTTCTCGATGATACCGGCTCTTGTTGCCGGAGTTCCTAATCCTTTCTTTTCCGTATCTTCATCGAATTCCTTATTTCCAGCTGTTTCCATTGCCGCAAGGAGAGTATCTTCGCTGTATGGTTTTGGTGGCGATGTAAAATGTTCTGTCTTTTCTGCAGCTACAGCATAGAAAGTCTGTCCCTGGGTTACTTTCGGCATCCTCTCTTTCATTTCCTGATCCGGATCTACGATTGCCATGCGGTCCTTATTCTTGAAGCAGTTTTCAAAAAGTTTCCATCCATCCTGCAGAACAATCTTTCCTTTTGCTTTGAAGATTTCTCCCTGGCATTCCACTTCAATCTCTGTTTCCTGGCAAATGTGATCCTTACTCATTGCCATGACCGTATGGACTGCGATCAGGAAGAGAATCTTTTCTTCCCAGGATTTCAGTTCATCCAGATGGCTGGATGCAAGCTCCATCGTTGGGATGATTGCATGGTGATCTGTCACTTTGCTGTTATTCATGACTTTCTTCACATCTGGCTGCTCCGGCTGATCAAACGGACCTGTCAGCTGATATTTCTCATAAATCTGACGAACCACATTTCTTGCGGTCTGTTCCATATCTTCTGTCAGATACTGGCTGTCTGTTCTTGGATAAGTGATCAGTTTCTTTTCGTACAGGCTCTGAGCGGTATCCAGTGTCTGTTTGGCTGTCATTCCATAGATACGGTTTGCTTCTCTCTGCAGTGTGGTCAGGTCATAAAGCTTTGGTGCTTTTACTTTCTTTTCCGTTTCTTTTACTGCAGTGACAATAGCTTCATTTCCATGGCATCTGCTTCTTAACTGTTCCGCCTCATCCGGATCAAAGATCTTTGGCTTTACTGCCGGAATTCCGTCACAATCCAGTTCTACATTGAAATACTTTTCTTTCTGGAAATTGCTGATCTGTCCGGCACGTTCCACCAACATGGCAAGTGTCGGTGTCTGAACCCTTCCAACGGTCAGCTTTTTGAAGTACTTTGTGGTGTAAGCTCTGGTTGCATTCATTCCTACCAACCAGTCAGCCTGAGAACGGCATACAGCAGCTTCGGCCAGATGTCGGTATTCCTCTGCGGATCTCAGATGCTGCATTCCATCAAGGATTGCTGAATCTTCCAGAGAACTGATCCATAATCGTTTCACCGGCTTTTTACTTCCGGATAAGTCATAGACATGTTTGAAGATTAATTCTCCTTCACGTCCGGCATCACAGGCATTTACGACGTATTCAATTTCCGGACTGTTGAGCAGTCTTTTTAAGATATAGAACTGATCTTTCTTATCTTCTGAGACTGTAACTTTCCAGTCTTTCGGGATGATCGGGAGATCTTCATATCTCCACTGGTTAAATTTCTCATCGTAAGCATCCGGTGAAACATATTCGGCCAGATGTCCGAAGCACCAGCTGACCATACAGTCGGTTCCTTGTAAATATCCGTCTTCTCGTTCCTGTGCTCCAATCACTTCTGCGATTGCTCTTGATACACTTGGTTTTTCTGCAATTACTAAATACATGATGTATTACCTCCTTCATATAACGAAACGGAGAGAGCATGTTTTACAGCCCCCTCCGCTAAAAAAGTTTATTTATTTTTCATTTTCTTCAAAATCTTCGTCTTCAGACTCTTCCTCATCCGGAACTTCTTCCAGTCCACCTGTTTCCAAACCTTCCGGCTGATCATCCTCATCTTCCTCTTTTTTAGGTTTATAGATCTTGAAGTAGTAGTAAGCTGCCACACCACCGAGAGCCAAAATCAGGATTGTTGCCATTGCACCCATATTGGTTTTTGCAGATGCTGTTTTCTCCGGATCAATGGTAGCTTCCTTGTCTACATCCTCATTATTTGTTTCATCCAGCACTACCTTTGATTTATCTGGCTGTGGTGTTACGACAGTAGCAGTGCTGTCTTTATCCAGAAATTCGGACAGATCATTCTCATCAATCTGGGATAACATATAGACATTCTGTGATGTGGCACTACGGTCGATCACGATATAGAAAGTGTTGTTATTCTTCGTTGTAACCGTAAGAAATTCCTTTGTGGAATCATCGGTAATGTCATCCTTGACTTCACCATTGCCAGGTGTCGTAAATGCAGTTCCCTTGTCTGTTCCATCTTCCGGCAGCACCTCGTTTGTGTTTGTCGCCTCGTCCTTTTTCTCTTCTTTGTCTGTTGACTGTTCCGTCTGAGTTGTCTCTACTTTGGATGCCTCTGCCGATTCATCTACATAGGCAAATGCTGTGGTTGATGCTGTAAAAAGCATCATGACTCCCAACAGCAGTCCTGCCATTTTCTTATTCATTTTCTTCCATTTCACCATTCTGATATTCCTCCTTATTTTCTTCTGTGAATACAAAGGAGCCTGAACCTTCATCGTCAGACTCCCTGCTTACCTGAAATTTAACTTTTCCACTCTGGATACCATCCAAAAGATCATATAACTGATCATTATCCATCTTCATACCACGGATGCACCTGATCATCTCATTGTCCTCTTCCTGCTTTAATGCAGCCTGGACACCCCTAAGATATTGCTGCAGATCCGCGATCTTTTTCTCTGTCTTGGCAATCTCATCCAGATATTTTTTAATCTTTTTATTCAAACTTTCACCTCCCTTCGTTCACCCCTTTATGGCAGTCTTCCAAAGCACATGAAATGTTGCTGCCAGTAGGATGTGCTGATATTTGAGTAATGGATCGGATCCCCGCAATGGATCATCATATTGTTACCGACATAGATACCCACATGGCTTGCACCAGATGTGTTATACGTTCCCTGAAAGAAGATCAGATCTCCTGGTTTTGCTTCTTCCGGTGATACATAAGTACATACGCCTCTTAATCCATCCGCGGTTAATCGTCCATAGTTCCATCCATTACCACAGTGGTTAATGACATAGGATACGAAACCTGAGCAGTCAAATCCGGACGGAGAGTAGCCACCCCATACATAAGGTACTCCCAGATATTTTTCTGCTTCCCGGATCATCCGGGCAAATTCTTCATCCTGCAGTGCTTCCGGTGGAATCTCATAGCTCATTCCATTACCGCCTGATCCACTGGTCACATTGTTTACATCCCACAGATAATTTCTGTTTCCATAGGTCGTATTTAACGCATTGTAAATAATCAGCTGTTCTGCATTCAGATTGGCTCTTGCCACAGCATCAAAACTTCCATTTGTCAGTGTCACATACAGAATCTTCTTGGTGCTTGTACTGGTAACGGTTACTTCCTGACTGCCATTGTCATCTGCGATATAAGCTTCCCAGGTCTGGTGTCCATGAGCAGAGGCTGCAGCATGGTTATCATAGTAAACGTCAAACTGGACACCATATCGTGCAAAGGCTCCGGTATCCTCAACTGTGTATTCCACACCATTCATTACTACCTTAGTGCCAATCGGCACAAATGGATTGGAAGCATCTACAGCAATGGTATGGTTTGCAGTTGGATATGCACCACTAGCAGTTGGACCTCCGGACCATACACCACAACAGATTCGACAGTTACAATATCCGCTGGTCACTACCTGTCCTAATGATTCTCCGACTCGAACATTTCTGGTTTCTGTCACCGTTTCTGTTCGACCTTCTGTATTCAGATGATATTGTGCTTCAAAAAGAGATTGCAGCTCGTTTTCAACATCTGAGTACGTCCAGTCCCCGTATTTTGCGGTAAGATACGAGATAAGATGGTATGGATTATGACCAATCTCAGCAATGTTGTACTGATACTCGTCATAATTTGGATGTCTTCGTTCCATCTCATTGATCTGCTGATTCAAGGCACTTTCCAAAGCGGCATATCTGTTTTCGGCAGCATAGATATCCTCGTCTGAACTTGGATACGTTGTAATACCGATCACAGATCCAGCACCCTCAATAGAGGCACTGCAGCTCCCCAGAGATACTGCTATGACAAGAAAAAGAAGCGCAAAAATACCGATGCCTGCGAACATGGCACGATTACGCTTTATAATCTCTTTCAAGGCAATCTTTGCTTTCACCGTCATGTTCTCGACACCGGTAATGGTTGTCGCTCCACCTAGACTGCCAGCGGATTTTCCGGCTCTGGCTGCCCGGTATGCATCCTTATATCGTTTTTTCTGAAAGAAGCGGTTATAGAAATGTCTCTTTTGCTCAGCGTTCTTTACCGATTCTGCATGTTTGACTCCTTCCATACTTTCTGCAGAACCAAATTTCAGTTTCTTTTCTACAGTAGCCTCACGATAACCTCTGCGATGGGTTTTCACATCCGTTCGTTTGCTGCGGATCTGAGCATGACGTAGGCCACGTAACGCAGCTTCTGTTTCACGCTCTGCAAGTCTGGCACTTTCCACACCTGCATTTTCATCTGTTTCTTCCTCTTCGGAAGTGACTGCTTTCATGCCAGATATAACAGCTTGTGTAGCAATGTATTTCCCGGCTGTCCCTCCCGGTTTCATGCCAGCACCTTTCACCATTTGATTTCCTTCATCATCAAAAGATAATCTTCCGGCTTTTGCCTGTTCTTTGGTCATCTGTTTTTGCAGCTGCTTCTTCCGAATGGATTTCTTTTGGCTGTTCAGATTATTATCATCATCCGGGATTTTTTCATAACGATGCAGTTTCTTTTGATATCCGGATACTTTTTCTTCCGGTGTAACTTCAACTGTATCCTCAACAGCTTCCTGCCGGACAGAAGATTTCCGGATCTTTTCCATCTGCAGTCGTTTTCCTTTTCCTGATTTTGAATCTTCATTCTCAGCCTTTTTCCGTTCCCGTTCAGGAACAAATTCTTCCTTATTTTCCGGTCGTCCTCGACTCCTGTGACTGATATCTTTTACACTACCATCACGAAGATTTTCTTCTGTCAGACCATCCCTGGTCATCTTTGCGACCTTTTTATCTTTGCCTTTAAATTCTTTTCCAGCTATAGGTCATCACCTCCTGGCACAACTTTTCTTTCTGTACTCATTCAGTTCCTGGCGTCCTATAATCGGGATACCAGGATAACCATCTGCCTGTGTCCTGATTGCCGGAGAGCTTGCCTGAATATGAAATACCCAGTTCAGCTCACTCGGATTTCTTGGCCAGAATCCATTGATCAGCATGGCTTCCTTGAACTGGTTATTGTACAGATGGATCTGGGTTCGTTTATACAAAACTTCTTTCAGATCATCACTGGTAAGATGTGGGTAGATCTTTTGTGCCGGATAGAAATTCCAGAATACCCAGTCAAGGATAATATTCTGTGTTTCCAGCGGAAGCTCATACAGATGATGATCGTCATTAACTGTATGAACACGGTATCCAGGCTGCGCATTTTCCAGATTTTTCATCTGAATGTAAGGATTATCCTGGTTCCACTGCCTGATTCGGATCTTATCGATTTCCTTCATGTTTTTCCGCCTCCATTTCTTTCTCTCGTTTTTCAACTTCTTCCGGTTTTGTAGTCATCAAACTGTACAGCTTCAAGGTCTTATCGAACTTGTCCTTAAATGGAATAATTGTTGTTCCATAGAAAAGAAGTCCTTCTCCTTCCCCGGAGTTCGTCACATAAGACAACTGATATGGGGAAATATTCAACTGTTTTGCAAGGATCTGTCTGTCACCTGCCGCCTGGTTCAGCATCAGGATAAAATCACTGTTCTCAAAGATATTTTCAATCTCCCTGCTGGCAAGAAGATCCTTGATATTCTGAGTGATACCAGTCGGTACGCCTCCCCATTTTCTAAATCTCTTCCAGATTTCTACGGAATAAGCTGCTGTCTGTTCTTCTTTGAGCAGAAGATGGAACTCGTCGATATAATATCTAGTAGATTTGATGCCACGGTTGATCGTAACTCTGTTCCATACCTGATCCTGAACGATGAGCATTCCAATCTTTTTCAGCTGCTTTCCAAGTTCTTTGATATCAAAGCAGACAATACGGTTATTCAATTCCACATTGGTTCTATGGTTAAATACTTTCAGTGATCCATTTACATAGATTTCCAACGCTGTTGCAATTCTCTGGGCCTGCGGTTCTTTCTGCTTTCTAAGACAGTCATACAGGTCACCGAGAACCGGCATATTTTCCGGTTTTGGATCTGCAAAGTACTTCTGATACACCAGTGGAAGACAGCGGTCGATCACTGATTTTTCCTCTGCTTCAATTCCATCCCTGCTTCCCATGATCAGCTCGCATAAAGACAGGACAAAATCGGATTTCACTCCAAGTGGATTGTCATCATCGGAATAATCCATATTGATATCCATCGGATTGATATAATCCTTACTGGTCGGTGAAATGTGTACGACCTGTCCGCCAAGTGCATGGACCAGTGGATAATACTCACCCTCCGGATCTCCGATGATAATGTCATCCTTCGTGACAAAGAAAGCGTTGGTGATTTCTCTTTTTGCAGCAAAGGATTTACCGGATCCAGGTGTACCAAGGATTAGTCCATTCGGGTTTTTCAGCTTTTTACGATCCACCATAATCATGTTGTTGCTGAGTGCATTTAATCCGTAATACAGGGATTCTCCTGCCATAAAAAGTTCCTGAGTGGTAAACGGTACGAAGATAGCAGTGCTGGTCGTGGTCAGTGCACGTTTGATGGGGATATGATTGACTCCCAGCGGAACACTGCTCATCAGTCCTTCTTCCTGCTGATAGTCCAGACGTTTCAGTACACAGTTGTATTTCTGTGCAATTCCGGCAGTCTGGAAGATGGCATTGTCCAGTGCCTGTTTGGTCTTTGCTGTATTTAAAAAGAGCGCTGTTACAAGGAACATACGCTCATTTCGTGACTGCAGGTCTTCTAACAGACGCTTAGCTTCTCCGCCATACGTGTTCAGATCCGATGGAATGATATCCATATCGTATCCGGCCCGGACTGCTTTTTTCTGTTCTTCGATTTTCATACGGTTGATATCCGTCACTTTGCTTTTTACCAGCTTGATTGCCTTCATCTGATCCACAGACTGGACATGCAGGTTGACGATCAGGTTCTTATCGATATCCAGAAATTCTGCCAGCATCTTATCCGTAAGCTCCGGTGCCAGGATCTGCAGATAAGAGACAGCCCCGATAGTATTTCCCATCTGGAACGTATTTCTGTCTCGGAATACAAAACTGGTCGGTGCCACATAATCCTTTGTATTGAGTCCTGTCCGGATCATGGAACCATAATCAAACTGGAAGTCTGTCATGATATCCGGATTGAAAGTCTCATACAGTATCTGCAGACGTTCCACGCCATTCAGCGGATATGCCGGAACTCCAAGGATCTTGAAGTTGTTCAGGATATCTGATTCAATACGTTCCAGCTTTGGCTTTGCTTCCCGGATATTATCCGCTTCGATGGAAAAGGTGATATATTTTGACTTCACCAGACCGTTGTTTCCTTTTGCCAGCTGCTGTTTCAACATCTTTGCGTATTCCATACGGACATCATCAAAAGCATCCTCCTGTGGTCGGATCCGGATGACCTGCTCAAACTCCTTCATGCTGCTCTTATGGTTGATAAAGCTCAGCTGAAAATGAATGCTGCTGTCAAAGTAATTGAGGAAGTCACACCAGTTTTCAAAGATTGCATTTTTATCTTCATTCTGAGCCAGCTGGTAGTTGATGTCATAAAAGCGGATACACTTAGAATAAGTTTTTCCCTGTACCCTGCAGATTCCATCTCTTCCCATTTCCTTATAAGCGATCGACTGCTGGACGGACAGTTTTTTCTGCCTGCGTTTTTCCTCCTGCTTTTCTTTTTTCTTTTTCTCTTTTCTGTCTACTTTTTTGTATCCGGTATCTGCGACAGTTTTCTTATTTTTCTTTTTTCGCAACCGTTTTTCCTCCTCTCGGTTTTCCTGTATCCGGAGACTGTCTGATCTGTTCCGGATCTGTCTCATAATAGTTTTCGGTTTCATATTTTCTAACGGGTGAACGAAGAAACTTCACCCTGATCATATGCATCAGAACATCTTCCAGATGCATCCCGTCTTTTTCGTACATGGCAAATAAAAATGCCGGTAACATCAAAAGCACCATGACTGTTGCTGCATTACTGTTTCCCATCACATTACGCAAGAGGAAATAGCTTGGAATTCCCATTGCAGCACCTATCCCGATACAGATCAACTGTCTTTTGGTCAGGTTAAATGCTACTTTATTCTTTACCTTCGTTAAATCTTTCGGTACGCTGACATATGCCATGATTTTCACTCCTTCCTGTAAATTAGTGCGCGTTAAATATCGACTTACTTAAGGATGCCGTCTTAAAGAGGCTGTAACATAAGATCACTGTGTAAGCCATAACGCCAAATAATGAAGAACTCAGATTATCTGAATACTGGATACCTGCAACAAGCACTGCATAGATTGCAACGCATACCATCATCAGAAATGCCTGGAAAGCCAGGGCAAAGAGTCCTCTGAAATAATTTGTGCCGATCTGTCCCCATTCTCTGTTACTCATAGTTGCGAATGGAATCGGCGCAACTGAGGTATATAGGTAAATCTCTATCATACGTCCATACATGATCACTGTGATCAGTACAGACAAGATCTTCATACAGAAGCCGACGATAAGGGTTTCCAGCGCCAATACAACAAGTTCTCCGATTTCCATACTTTCCAGTGTTGTGGAAAGATCCGTCAATGCCGAAGAAATATCAATGGCGGTACTTCCTGTGATAACACCGGCCGCAGAATTAACTACGTGCTGGCCCACATCGAATACCGCCATTGTGATCGTAAATGTGTTACTCACCAGATACACAGCGATCCACATTTTTACGAAGTACTTGAAAAACATCCAGGTATCAATATCATGCATGTTGTTACGCTCGGTCAGCATAGAAATCAATTCGTAGCAGAGTACGAGTGTGATAATAATACCTGCGATCGGCATAATCACGGAATCTGATAGATTCTGGATCATACTGAATATGCTGCCGTTCCACCCTTGCGGGGTCTGTCCAACCTGGGTAGCGATCTCACCAGTCTTTTGATTGACATCAGTAAACATCGTGTCCAGGTTGGAAGTGATCATCCCGGTTAAGAGTTCCCTCATCCATTCCTCAATCGCATCAAAAATCTGACTGAACATGGATCTCTACTCCTTTCTCTTAACCAAATAATCCACTCAGAAGCGGGATCAGCTGTGTTCCGATCAGGATAACACCACCACCGCTCATCAGCTGCTTAATTCCCTGGGATTTTGCACCCGGGTTGTCGTTTCCATAACCTTCCATCAGGTTGATTACGCCCCAGACACCAAGGCCGGCACCGATTGCAACGACCAGTGTCTGAAGAATATTGATTGCACTGCTAAAAAAAGCCATAATCAAATGTGTGAACAAACGCTTTTTCTTATGGTCTGTAAGCGTTTGGCTCTACTCCTTTCCCTTTTATTCAGACCTTTTTTTACCTGTTTTATTTGCAAGGCGATCTTATCTTTATCTTCACTTTTTTCTCCTTTCTTCCTACTTTTAGATTTCTTTCTTGAAAAAACATAAAAAAATAGAGCATATAGATGGATTTTTCTACATGCTCTATCGCTTTTTGTTCTTTTTACAAATACTTGAAATTTTTTACTTCCTATCCAATTTTTTTGCCAGCACAAAATTAAACAAAAATGCTACTGTCACTATTAAAATACATATTATCGTAATCCACGCTGGTACTTTCATATCAAATTGAACTCTTAGCAACAAAGAAATTGCTAAAAATATACCTCCTATAATCTCTATAAAATCTAGGATCCTTTTTTGCATCATCTGAATTTTTTCCCTTTCTTTTACCCTATCAAACTTCCATATTCCATATTTTGATTGAATATCTGTGATATCTTCATCAGATATAAGTTCATCCAAAGTGACTCCAAGCTCCATTGCTAACTTTTTTGCTGTAATTAGATCTGGACATCTTGAACCGTTCTCCCATCGGCATACAGTTTGTCGTGATACGTACAGTTTATCGGCAAGTTGTTGTTGTGTATATTTTTTTTCTTCTCTGATTTTTTTAATGTTATCATTTAAAGCCATACTTCTTACCTCTCTTTCATTCATATCATATAATGATACCATTAAAAAAGAAAGAACCAGCATGGTTTTCCTATGTTTCCACTTTGGTAACATAGGAATTTTCTTAATTAATGATTTCAATTTGTCTTATTTCATCCTCTGTTACATCAATCCGAAACATCTCAAACTCTGTATCTTTTGAAAATGTCAGATTATGATTCAGATATTTTTCAACATCAAAAGCATTTTTCTTATCATAATCGGCAAGTTCCTTGTACCGTTTGTGCTTTGTGATGTCATACTTGTTGCTTAAAAACGGCCGGACTCCTCGAAGCTGTAAGATACATTTTTCTCCATCCATGACCGCCAGCTCATCTCTACTCATCAGTTCTTTTCCAGTCTTTTGATAGTTCAGTCCATAGGACCGGTTGCTGCCTCTGGTGTCGGATATGTTGTAAAGATCAATGGTTTCCTTTCCCAGGGTTTCTGATATTTCTTTCAGTGTGGAACTTTCCTTTCCCCCCAGGAAAAGAACAGTGTCACAGTTACCTGTGATCGTCTCAGCAGCATCCTTATAGATGGTTTTCAGCTGAGATTGTGACTGCAGAATGATAGAAGCGGAAATTTCCCTGCTTCGGATCGTAGCAATCAATTTGTCGAATTTTGGGATCTGTCCGATATTGCTGAACTCATCAAGAAGCAGTCGTACATGATAGGGAAGCCTGCCGCCATGCTCATCATCCGCCTTATCACAAAGCAGGTTAAAAAGCTGGGTGTACATGATCGCTACCACAAAGTTGAATGTGTCATCTGTGTCGCTGATGATGACAAACATGGCTGTTCTCTGATCACCGATCATATCCAGTTCCATTTCGTCATACGACATAATTTCTCTTAGTTCCTGAATGTCAAATGGTGCAAGTCTGGCACCACAGGAAATCAAAATCGATTTTGCAGTTTTGCCGGCTGCAAGCTTGTACTTGCGATATTGCCTTACTGCAAAGTGTTCCGGATTTTCTGCTTCCAGTTCTTCAAACAATTCATCCACTGCATTTTTAAATTCTTCATCATCCTCCCTGGTCTCACTGGCATTGATAAATTCCAACAGAGTAGAAAAGTTCTGTTCTTCCTCTGGTGCCTCATACCAGATGTATCCGATCAGTGCAGAATACAAAAGACGTTCGGCCTTGACCCAGAAATCTTCCGTTGATTTTTCGCCTTCACCCTTGGTATTTGCAATAATGGTATTGACCAGCTTTAAGATGTCTTTTTCACTCCGGATATAATGGAACGGATTGTAATGCATGGACTTTTTAAAGTTGATCGTATTTAATACCTTGATCCGGTATCCTCCATTTACCAGCATCTTCCCGCATTCAACGATAATCGTTCCCTTCGGATCAGTGACCACATAGGACACGTGATCCGTCATCTGCATAAGATTGGGTTTTACATAGAATCTTGTCTTTCCGGATCCGGAACCACCGATGACGATCACATTCTTATTTCTGGCATACTTTGGGGCTTTTGGCCGGCTGTTCATGGTCAGACGTTCCGTTTCTGTGAGGATGACATTGTTTTCAAAGACCGGATCCATAAAGGGTTCGATGTCTTTTCTGTTTCCCCATCTTGCAGATCCATACTCCACACCTTGTCGGAACTTCTTTGCATTTTTAGAACGATAGTAGACCACCAGTTTTAATGCACCTGCAACCAGAACACCTACTGTAAGATCCTGCAAAGCGATACTTGGCAGCCAGCTTAAAAATGCCAGTCGGAAATTGACTAACATCACGCCAAGTCTCTGGACCATGCTTTCTCCCAGGCAATGCCGGTACAGCCAGAATCCTTTATCTGCTACATAGAAGATAAAGAAATATGGGAGATTTAAGATCACCAGTCGTTTGACCTGGATCTTCTGTAATTTTTCCCGGATCATCGTTCCTGACCTCTGGATTTTTGTCTCTGCTTCACACGCTGGCGGTGCTTTGCTTTTCTTTCTACAGATTTCTGCAGTTTCTTTCTGACGGATGGTTTCTTCGCCTGTTTCTTTTTCAGTTCTACTCCGGCATATTCCCGGAAAGCCGCTGTCATCACATCCACATCTTTAGCCTTAAAGAAGACCAGATATTTTGGTGGATCAGCACCGACTTCTTTTTTCAGGCTGTAATCAATCCCGTACTTTCTTGCCACACGGTCAAAGGATTTGATATTTTCATCTGTGATCTTTATGTTGGAAAGCTGTACTCCCTGTGCATTCAGTTGCTTGATGGTCTGCTTTCCATGTGGCTTTTTCTTTTCAATCTTTTTTCGGGCTTTTTCCCTTCCTTTCTCCTGAGCCCGTCCGGTCTTTTCAGCCATTTTCACCTGCGTTGTTTCCTGTTTCCTCCGGTTGTCCATTTCCAGGAACTTCCGAAGGGCTGCTTTTAGCACACTGGCAGTGATCTTGACTCCCTGGATGCTCAGGCTGATCACTTTCTGATTTACTTCTTCCTGCAATTACCCACGTCCTTTCTTTCCTTTCATTTCAGAATGAAGACGGGCAATACAATATCCGATGCATGGAACATGTTTTCCATACGGACAGCCACCACATGGTGTTGTTTTTACTGCTTTTTTCTTTTCCGGAAGCAGATAGTGGCACTGTTTCAAGCTACAGCCTTTCTTTTTGCCTCCCCACCAGTAACAGTACTTGCAGGACCATGGCTTTTCTTCGCTGTACTTTCTTCCCTCAATAGCTGCATTTGGTTCTATGATCAGATCTTTATTAGTCTTCATTCTGTTCTTCCTCTTTTCTCATGATTTCTGTCAGTTTTTTCTCTGCCTGACTTCCGGCAGCAATGAGACAATACAAAACTGTAAATATTGCCGCTGCTCCCAGAAGAGCAACAAAAATAATGATATTTCTCATGGTTTCTCCCATCTAAAAAAGCGTCCACAGATTCCTTTCGGTTTCCATGAACGCTCATTCTTATTTAATTAGTGTTTCTTTTTTCTCATAAATGCAAGGGCTCCTGTACCAGTCGCACCAATGCCGAGAAGCATAAACCACAGCCACAGATTGGTGTTATCCCCAGTCTTTGGTGAATCACTGACAGGTTTTCCACCTTCCGGTGTCTTTTCTGCCGGTTTTTTCTCATCCACCATAGTTACATGCTGTACTTCACAGGTATCCTTTACTTCGAATTCCACATCTTTTGCAACCAGATAGCCATCCGGTGCCGTTTCTTCACGGAGAGTGTATTTTCCGATCGGAAGCATTTCGATGTAATGTGCTTTCTCTGTACTGGTCCAGCTTTCCACAACTTTTCCATCCTGATCAAGGATTGTGAGTTTCGCTCCCGGAAGTTCTTTTCCGGCGATATCCTGTTTGGAGATTTTCACCTTCGTTACATCATCCTTCATCTCAACTTTCTGCACATCGGCAGTATCTTTGATCGTGAACTTTACGCTTTCAGCTGTCACGTAACCATCAGCAGGTTTTGTTTCAACCAGTGTGTATTCTTTTCCGACAGTCAGCTCACGGATCACATGTGCTTCTTTACCGGAAGTCCATTCATCCACGATATTTCCATCAGCATCTACCACTTTCAGCTTACATCCTGGAAGTTCTTTTCCGGTTGTCAGACTGGATTTGGTAAATTCAACGACGGTTGGCTGATTATCAAAGGTAAAATCATAAGTGACTGTCGGCTGATCTTCACCTGCATACTCAAAGGTAAATTCCTTTACTTCATCGTTGGTTACGAATCCGTCCGGTGCATAGAGCTCTTTTACATAGTAAGTTGCTCCTATTGGAAGATCTGCAACAAATGTGATCTTTCCTTCTTCATCCGTAGATTTCAGCTCAATGATCTCATCGGCTTCGATCAGGACTTTACCTGTTGTCTCAGACTTAATGTCTTCTTTGGCAAATAATCCAAAGATAGCGCCTTCCAATGTACGGTCAGAATCTTTTTCTTTCTTAAGTACATTGACTTCTACTCTCTGGCGGTTGTTCTGCCAGTCTTTGTCATAGACTACAACTGGTGTATTCTGATCCACGTAAGTCAGATCTACATGACGAATCTCACCATCCAGTACATGACCGTAAGCAGTTCCTGTTTCTTTCACATAGTATTTACCAAGTGGAAGATTTTCCAGTTTTGCAATACCGGTTTCATCTGTCTTGATCGTTGCGATCAGTTCATCCTTTTTATAGTAATCGTCACTGACGCCATCGGCAGCCTTAATGTCTTCCTCAGCATAGACTTCAAACGTAACATCTGTCAGTTTTCCGGTTACATAGTTGAAAATGTGTTCCACCACACCTTTGACCTTATCGGCCAGCGTAACAGAATCCAGAAATTCTCCCTTTTTGTTGATGATGAGTTCACCAACCGGTACCTCGTCCTTCATTTCCACTTTCTGAACCTCTCCGGTATCTTTGACTGTGAATGTCACATCATTGGCTACCAGATAACCATGCGGTGCAAACTCTTCATGTAGGGTATAAGTCTCACCCACTTTCAGATATTTGATCACATGCGGTGCATCTTTGGAAGATGTCCAGCTATCTACTACATTTCCATCTTTATCCGTTACTTTCAGATAAGCTCCATCCAGTTCTACACCGGTTGTTGCATCTGATTTTGTGATCTCAACAGTTGTCGGCTGGTTCTTCTTTACGGATTTTAATGTTACTGTCTGTACATCCTGCCCCTGATAAGAAGCATCAAATCTCAGTACTTCATCCGAAGATACGAATCCATCTGGTGCTTTCAGTTCTTTTACATAATAGCTTCCAAGTGGAAGATCCAGTGTACATGCTGCCTGACCTTTTTCATCAGAAGTCATTTCCTGTAAAAGAGTATCTGCTTTGACGATCACTTTTCCATCTTTCGTCTGAATGTCTTTTGCATTGTAAATACCGAACACTGCTCCGGCTACTGTATTGCCTGTCTCAGCATCCTGTTTTTCGACCGTAATCGACACTTTCTGTCGTTCATCTGTGACAGAGATTTCTTTCTCGATCACTGCGGTATCCTGATCTGCATAAGCAAATTCGACATTTTCCGGCACCGTATTTAACACATAAGTGTCCGGTGCATTCTTCTCTTTGACATAGTATCTGCCAAGTGGAAGATTCTTTACAGTTGCATAACCATCTGTATCCGTTGTAACGGTTGCCACCAGTGCATCCTTTGCAAAGTACAAAGTTCTCTGTCCATCTGCATCTACCTGATGATCGGCAGTATAGATATCCTCTGCCGCATAGACTTCAAATTCAGCACCTGCAAGTCCAGCCATTTCATACTGGAAGTCCTTATCAAATCCCTTTAACACTTCACCCTGTTTATAGATCTTTAACTGACCTTTGACCGGGGCATTGGTATATTCCACATCAATGACTGCATCTCCTGTGACAGGATCGGTCAGATAAGCAGTATCTGTATCAACTGCAACTGTCACATAGTTTTTGGATATTGTGTACCCATCGGGTGCCGTCACTTCCTCAATCCGGTAGTTGCCAGGTTTCAGATTCTTTGGCAGTACCAGGTATCCTTCCTCATTTGTGAAATAGGATTTGTGTACCGTTGGCTTCGGATAGGATGTTGTCTGTTCCACATATTTCTGGTTATCCAGGTCATATACCTTGAATTCTGTATTTGCCAGGAGTACAGATTTCTGTGTTTCTGCATCCTTTTTGATGATCTTTAATTTTGCTTTGAATTCTTTATCCAGAAGCACTCGCCATGTCTGCGGTGTATCCGGATGATTCTCTGTGATCTTCACTATAAAATCATCAACCGGTGCATAGTTGTGTTTGCTTGTGGTCTCTCTTACCACATAAGTTCCATATGGAAGCGGAATCGATCTTGCATATCCTTTTTCATCGGTAAACATTTCTGCCTGGCCATCTGCAGTCAGTACAACTGGTCTGGCTGAGTCAAAATCATAACTTCCATCTGCTTTTACTTTCAGATCACTGACAAGCCATGCTGAAAAACCAACTCCCTGCAGAAGATCTGCATCGGTCTTCCCGTTGTTTGCTGCCTTGATGATCTGAAATGGCTGTTTGATGATAGTTTCTTTACATACAGAAGTTCTTTCTACTGTCGGAACAGTAGCACCTTCGTAAGTACAGTCCACCTCATGTTCTGTCGGATCCAGTACGTATCCCACCGGAGCACTAAGCTCTTTCAGATAATACTTTCCAAGATAGAGATCCGATACAGAAGCTTCGCCATTCTTATCCGTTGTCAGGGATGTGATCAGGCTGTCTTTCTTATGGATCGTTCCGGTTCTTCCATCCGGATGAACAATATCTTCCCTTGCATAAAGGCCATATACTGCACCTTCCAGCGTTGCATCACCCTGTGCTGCATTCCCTGTCTCAGCATCCTGTTTTGCAATGTTGATCTTTGCATTTACACGTTTGTCTGTTACATTTTTGGTCGTTGTCTTTCCGATAGCAAGAGTCACATTATAAGACTTTGTATCGATCTGATACCCTGTTGGAACAGAGATTTCTTTCAGATAAACAACTTCCTGTGTTTTCTCCATTGTGAGCTGTGAAGCACCATTCTGATCAGTTGCAGGCATCTCTGCGATCAGCTTTGTATATGCAGCATCGGAATAGATCCCGTACACTGCACCAGCCAGTGCATTTCCTGTATCCTGATCTTTCTTTACAATGGATACTTTGCATTCTTTTGTCCAGGTTACTTTAAAATCCACATATTTCTCATTTCCGACACCTTCACCGAAAACAAGAGCCAGGTCCTGTGTTCCGGATCCTGTTACAATCTTGTAAGCAGAGTATTCTTTATCAATGCTTCCCTTCATCCGAGAAGAAAATGTAGCACTGACGCTCTCTGCCTGATCAAGTGGTGCTGTCAGATAAAACTGTGTACCTCCACTGATTTCTACACTTGCTCCTGCAGCACTTGTTTTACCGGTTGTCACATTTACAAGCTTTACACCGCTTGGCAACTTAAATGTGATTGTCTGCAGTTTATCTGCTTTGAATGTGATCACGCTTGTTCGCTGGCTGTTTCCTTCCACATAAGCCTTTACATTAGATTCGGAAAAGCTCATATCTACAGACGGAATGTCCGGCATATTTACACAATAATTGTAAAGTTCCATTGCCAGGTTCTTTCCTGTTGCATTGGTTCCGGATGCCCAGTCACTGGATCCATTTGCATAAGCTGCTGCAAGATGGGTAATGATGAATCTCTTTCCTGCCGGAAAATCCGGATGTTTCTCATCGAAGAAACCATTCTCATCACTTGCTTTTGTTCCGTAATAGCAGACCTTTGCAAGTGTCTTTCCATCGGCAAGTTTCTGGATCGTATAAGTTCCATTTCCCGGTCCTTTTTTCGATGGTTCAACACAGTATGCTGTCGCATTGATGCTTCCCCATTTCACATAATATGGACAAGTCAGATAAGAACCTAATCCATAGTCTGCGTAATAGTACCAGGAGCCGGCTGTAACTGTGACTGATTTTGTTCCTGTTTCACCGGAAGCAAGCATCATTGGCATATCAAAAGTAATACTTTCGCCTGCTTCAAGATCTGCAAGAGCAACTTCCTGGTCAACAGCTTCCTGCATAACCTCTGAGAGTGTGATCCCTGTTTCCGGATCAACGGTCTCCTGATCCTCCGTTGCTTCGATTTCTGCATCAAATTCTTTTTCTGTCAGTTCTGTTTTGCTCTCCGTGTCAGCAGCATCAGTTTCCTCTGTAGACGAGTCAGCCTCAGAATCCTCTGTTTCTGTCTTATCGGAAGAACCAGCATCCTGATCAGAAGAACTTTCTGACTGCGAATCTTTCTGTTGATCCGCTTCTTTTACCACGATCTTTCGATTGATCTGGTAGGTTGGGTGATCCGTTGTCTGTGGTTCTACATAATAGACTGCCTTATAGGAATTGGCATAATCGGTAGAAAAATCATTCCCGTCCGTATCTTTTGCTTCCTGAAATGTAACTTTTACTTTGCTGTCATCCTGGATCGTAAGACCGGTATAATCACTCTTTACATCGAAATTGTCTCCAACCTTGATCTCATAATCCTTTGCAGTTACCACTTCATCTTCATCCAACTGATCCTTGATCTCCTCATAATACGGAATCTTTTTTACAGATCCGGCATCATCAGAAGCATAGGCAACAGCGGGAGAGAGTACCGTCGATAGAACTGTTACTGCAGTCAGTAAACCGGACATCACCCTGCGTGCTTTCTTTTTCACGTTCATTCTCTTAAATCCTTCCTTTCTGATTCTTTTGTGTATGGTTATCTGTTAGTTTCTGCATATTATCTTTTATACGAAGATGATCGCCTCCTTTCCTGAAATTTGCGCTATTTGGGACAGTCAGCACAAGCTGAGATAACAGCACAAATATATGGCGGTACCTGTTTGTCACAAATACCGCCACATGATTTCTACTGTCATCCTCTTTTTAGATTCAGACATTTTATTTTGATTTAAGATTTAAGCGTTTTCCTGTTTTCTTTCCCGGATCCGTTCCTATATCAGTTTCCATCTCTGATACGTTTTCTTCTGGCAGACACGCAGCTTTTCGCTCTATGCATGTTCAAACCAAATATCACTCCGGGCAGGCTATTCATTTTTCAAGGTACATGAAGGTGTTCTATGCAAACCCTTCATATAACGAAACGCTCAGAGCCTGTTTTACAGTGGTCTAATTCAATTTTTTTGAAATTTTTTTAAAATTCTTCGTTTTCCGCCTTTTTTTTCATCGTTTTTAATGCCCTGTTCAGGAGGTCATTTACACTCTGCTGTTTGATTCCCAGATAATCTGCGACATCCTGCTGACGCATTTCTTCGAAATAAACCAGATTGAGTACCATCTTTTGCCTCTCTGTCAATTCCTTGATCAGCGCATGCAGAATTTCTCTGTCGATAACATCGTCAACAAAATCTTTTGAAGATCCTCTCATAATCTCCGCATCATCTGTAACATCGCTGTTAGAAAATACACCATGATTGGTGCTGATTTTGCTCTGGCTGTATGCCATACGGTCTTCAGCCTCCATCAGCAGACGGATATACCAGTTTTCATTATCAAAGAACTCTTTATTAAATTCCTTGTTATCGCCAGTTACACTCACATATTCATAGTCATCACAACTATGAAGCGGAAATACGGTTGATTGATTTCCCGCTGTATAAAGCACATATCCGTGATCATAAACAGAGATCGTTGTATCTGCATTGATCATTTCTTTTACTACAACTTTGTGTTCTTTCAAGGATTTCACGCTTGGGATTCTTTTCTCCATATCAGCAACTTTCACGATTTTCTTCAGTTCTTTTAATGTCAACATAATGACCACCTTTCTGCCTTTCGGCTCCGGGTGGTTCTTTCCATCTTTTATGAAATTTCTGCACAGACATAAAGGACTGCAGCACAAGAGGTCACGAACTCACCCGTTTTTTTTGAACGGGAGTCCGCGACTCCTTGATAACGCATAATCTGCTTACATAATTAGTATGTTAGATTACTGCTCATTTTGGGATTTGCACTGAATGCACTCTGATTTATTCTCTGCTTGCTGTTTGCGAAACATGGAATAATCGCCCATAGCATCGTAAGGACAACGCCTTACAAATTCCTGGTATTCGATTTCGGTCATCTTTGCTTCCTCCTTTGTGTCATATTATCAAAATCTCTATTTACAATTTTTTTTGCAAAAAAGAATTCAACCTCTATATAACGAAACGCTGAGAGCCTGTTTTACAGTGGGGTACGACAAAAAAATTTAAAATTTTTTCGAAATACGTCAAAAAAGCCCGACAAAACAAATACTTCAACAATCTCCAAAACCAGAAAATACTTCTGATCTTGCAGTGTATCCGTAAATGTTTTGCCGGGCTCTTAGTGATTCCAGTCAGGTTCAGCTCCTTGACAAACTCTTGCTGTCTGGTGCGTTCTTGATGGTTCCTGCCAAATCCAACGCTTACTACAGACAGCTCATTCTATTCTGTTATGATCCCTGATTCATCATCTTTCGGGAATACGTCCGCATCCTGGACTTTAATTGTTCATCTCTGATGTGGATCGGACGAACCGACACCATATCATCCTTTACAAATATCTCCAATGTACTGCGACATTTTTTGCACTCCACTTCTGAATCGCTTTGTGCGCTCTTTTCAATAAATGCTCCGCATACAGAGCAGTGTACATGCCATTTAATAGCACCTGATCCCATATAGGCTTCCTCCTTTAAGCAATAAGATATTTCTCCATTTATTACTCAACGGACCAAAGGGAAATCAAATCCGCCTTATGAGCATCATGCCATCCATTCCGTAAGTGCCAAAGCTGCACGAACAGCACGATTTCTATTCTGATCAGATCTGCTTTGTCGATCTGTGCATCCTTTTTTATCCTTCCACCAGCTACCACACACTCTTTCCGGTATAAAAAATTCCGCTGTGATTAATTAACATGATATTTCAATAGTTTCAAATACATCACCAGTCAGATCACAGATGTCCTGGATCTGAATCTCGGTATCATCAATCCGTAAGTGGACTGATGGATCAAAAAATTCTACGGTTCCAGATAATGTATGGTACTGACCAATTAATGGATTCTTCCATGACTTTTGAAAATAAGTTGCCTGTATCTTCATTCCATATGCCAGGATCCTTAATTTCATATCCAACTCATTTTTCTTTTCCTCAGATAAATCTCTTTTTGGTTCATAAATGATTTCCTGTTGCCGGATTGTTTCATCCAGTCCACGAAGTGCCGCAAATGGAGCAAACTGTTTTGCCCTGCGTCCTACATCCATGGGATGTCTCCTGGAAACCGGTCTTGGTAAATATAAATACGGTTGATATGCACTTGCCAGCACTTTTTGCACCTCCTCTAAGCACGGTGACCACCTATTTGCTCATTGCGTTCTCTATAAGTAGAACACTCCAGCAGGTTGGATCCCCGCATGATCGCATTCTTTCCATAACGCTGCTTTACATTCAATACTGCTTCCTGTAAATGCCGTTCCTTATCGGTCTGTTTGGGATCATCAAACAGGCTGTACTGCACATAACTTTCAGGAGCAACCCTGTTCGCACACACCTCGATTCTTCGGATTCCGGTATATCTGTCTGCAATCCTGAGATATAAATCTTCCACTGCATCTATGATCTTTTTGGAACTGTTACTTTCTCTTTCGAGTTTTACGGTTCCTTTGGATGCCTCATGCTCATACCTGTGGTCATAGGCGATCCATAAGGTGAGAGAGCTTGTTACCAGTCCTTTTTCAAACAGATCCAGGACCAGATTATCTGTCATTTCCCTTACGATCACAAGTGCTTCGTCAAAAGAATAATTTCGCATCAGCACCTGACCATTTGAAAGGCTGTGTTCCTCCGAATGATAGTTCTTGATGTCACTCATCCGGCATGTTTCATATCCCCATGCATGATCGATCAACAGCTCTGCATCAATCCCAAACATCTTATACAGCCAGTCTTCGGATCTTAAAGAAGCCATTGCAATATCGCCCATTGTATGGATTCCATAACCGGCTAGTTTTTTTTCAGTCCGGGATCCAATCCTCCAGAAGTCACTTAATGGTTTATGATCCCATAGCTGCTCTCTGTAAGAGAATTCATCCAGGATTCCAATATGGTCATCCACATGCTTTGCTACGATATCCATTGCGATCTTAGCAAGATACAGATTGGTTCCCACACCAGCGGTTGCAGTGATACCTGTTTCCTCCATAACCTCCTGCATAAGCTTTACCGCCATTTCTTTTGCAGTGAGATGATAAAGCTGCAGATAGTTTGTCACATCAATAAAACACTCATCGACACTGTACACATGGATATCTTCTTTTGAGACGTACCGCAGATAGATTCCATAGATCTTTGCGGAATAATCCATATACAGCTGCATCCTTGGCATGGCTGTGATGTACTTCACACAATCCGGTATCTCATGGATCCGGCACCGGTTCTTGATGCCAAGAGACTTCATAGCCGGAGTGATTGCCAGGCAGATTGTTGACTTTGATCTGGTCGGATCTGCAACCACCAGGTTTGTTTTAAATGGATTCAGCCCACGTTCTACGCATTCTACAGAAGCATAAAAGGACTTCAGATCAATACAGATAATAGAAGTCTGATCCTGACTCACATTGCCACCTCCCATACGTCTTTCCTCTTTTTGTAACATGTATCCCATTTTGACTATCAATGATTGTCTATCCTTCCTGTTTTCATTGAATTACAGGAAATTCATTTCACATATCCATTGACAAAAGAGGAAATATTGTGTATCTTATAGGAAAGATGTTTCCCCTTATCTGTGATTCACATTATAGGAGAGATATTTCCCTTTGTCAAGATTAATTTTTATTTTTAAGGAAACACATTTCCCGTTTTGCCTTGAAGCGGCTAATGAAACTTATAAGACAAGGCTTAGAAAGAGGTATGTTTATGACATTCGGTGAAAAAGTAAGATCATTAAGAAAAGAAAAAAAGATGAGTCAGCAGGAACTGGCCAGTATGGTTGGTGTTTCATATAGGACTATTCGATCCTGGGAAGTAGAAGGACGTTTTCCAAAACAAAATGTTCTGTATCAGAAACTGGCAGATGCATTACAGTGTGACGTTTCTTATCTCATGAGTGAGAATGAAGCTTTTATCACAGAAGCATCCGAACAGTTTGGTAACCGTGGTGCCAGACAGGCTCAGCAGATTCTGGAACAGGCTGCAGCTATGTTTGCCGGTGGATCACTGACAGACGAAGATAAAATAGCTTTTATGGATGAGATCCAGAGCCTTTATCTGGATTCCAAAAGACGTGCAAAGAAATTTACACCGAAAAAATATCTGAAAAACCAAGAGGAAAAATAATAGAAGGCGGGATTATTGTACACCTAATCTGTTACCTTATAGTTACAAGGATATTTCTGCCCTTTTATTTTTTACTTTTGAGGTGATTTATTTGAGAAACACTTACATATATACAGAAACAAAGAAATTAATCAAGAAATATGGAACCCGAGATCCATTTGAGATCATGGATCAGATGAACATTGTTGTCGGGGAAACTTCCAGATATAAGACACTGAAAGGATATTGTTTTATGAGCTGCAAGACGATCTATGTCATGATCAGTAGTTTCCTTTCAGAAGAAGAAAAGATGATTGTTGCCGCTCATGAATTAGGACATATCATCCTGCATCGTTCCCAGCTGAAAATGGCTCCAATGCAAGATGATACACTCTATAATATGACGGATAATACAGAATACCAGGCCAATCTGTTTGCTGCCGATCTTCTGATTGATGATGAGGAGATCGAAGATATGGTTCAGAACGAAGACCTGGATTATTTCGGACTCTGCAGTTCTCTGAATGCAACTCCGGAACTCATGAGCTTTAAACTATACAGCCTGACAAAACGAGGCCAGGCTTATCATATGCCGATGGAGATTCAGAGTAATTTCCTGGCAAAATAATAAAGGATAAGCGCATTCTACAATAAGAAAACTATCGATTTATCTCACTGAGAGGGGGATTATTTATGTCAAAACATCATATAGAAAAGGTAACCTGCCCTTCCTGCCATCATGAGGGGGATTTTGAAGTCTGGGATAGCATTAATACTGTACTGGATCCTGAAATGAAAGAGAAGGTACTTAATCAGTCTATTTTCCTTTATACCTGCTCGAACTGTGGAGAAATCTTCCGTTTAAACTACCCTACACTCTATCACCAGATGGAAGATCTTATCATGATTTATCTGGTTCCTGAATCAGAAGTAGAGAAGACATATGAAATATTTTATGAAAATAATGCTTTGGCTGATTTTCGTACCGAAAAGTACTTAAACCGGATTGTGACATCAGCAAATCAGCTCGTTGAAAAAATCCAGATCTTTGATGCAGGTAAAGATGACAGGGTAATGGAACTTGTTAAATTACTTGCGACAGATTCTATTCTCAAAAATGATCCCGATATAGAATTTGATGAACTGCGCTTTGCTGTCGACGACGACGGAACAAATATTCTTGTAATCATTAATAAGGGTGAGATTACTGGTGCAGTTGACATTGACAATATGTATGAATTTGCTTCTTCACACTGCAATGATTTCAAGGATCTCCGCGATGATGATGAAATAGTTATCAATAGGGAGTGGATCCTTAACAAATTTGCCGAAGCAGAAAACGAATAGTATATTTGGTGGCTACACCCCCAAGCCCCTGTAGAATCAATAACGCCGGTACTGGATATCAAAAATCCCGCACCAGCGTTATTGATTGTAATTATCTTACTTTGATAAAATGATAGATTGTCAGCTCTGCAAATTGGAAGTTATCTATTCGCATAATCAATCAAAATCTTTTTGCAACTACTGCAACGATAAGCTTCACAATGAGGGATTCCGCCTGAACCTTTACTCAATTCCAGATCGTCCGATTTTTTAATGCGAAAAACTTTTGTCAGATTATCAACTGCAAAAGTAATGTCTCGTGAGCGTATCACCCGCAGACAAGCTGCCGAGCGCATGAGGAAAAGACGCACCCCTGTTACGCAGTAGGTGCGGAAAATCCCTTGATTTACAGGGCTTTCCGGGCGTGAAAATCGGATAGGCGATACTTTATACCTTTACCCCCGAAAATGGCGTTCTACTGCGTAACATTCACGAAAACAGCACCCATAAAAAGACAGGGCGCGGAAGTCATATACTGGCTTCCGCGCCCTGTTCTTTTTTTGCCTATCTGACATTTCCCTTTTCCATTTCTTCAAGCGGGAACTGCGGGAGGGCTTCTATCAGCTTCTTTGTGATAGACTGGCGCATATCTTCGTTGATTTCCTGTTTCGTGCTTCCGTCTGGCTGTCTGACCGCTACCGTCGATAGCCTGTCGATTTCGTCCTTGTAGCAATCCACGACTTTCTCCACCGCCCATTTCTCCCCGGCAACGGCGGCGCGTATGGTTTCATATTCCGGCATTTTCTGGTTTTCCATGCTCAACGCTCCTCTGCTTTTTGATAGCCCTATCATAGCACAGCGGCGGGGATTTTGCTATCCTTATCCGCGTTCTGTTTCCTTTTCCCGTTCCGGCTGTCTGTCTGCCTGTAAAATGCTGTCAATGTTCTGCTTGATAATATCATATTCCCGGACTTTCTTTTTCAATTTTCCATAGTCGGCGTAAAGGGCTTCTTTCTGCGCTTGGAGGGCTTCATACTCCGATTGCAGCGCGGCGAGGTTCGGGAGCTTCGCAATGCCCGCCGCTTTCAGTGACCTTACGGCGGCTTCATGGAGGATAATTGCCTGTTCCTGTCCGGCGCGGTACTTCTCCCTGTTCCTTGCCTTGCGGTATGCGTCATAGACAGGCTTTGTCTTTTGATAGGTGGAAACATTCTTGATAAGCACCGCCATTTCCGCAAGCCGCTTTTCGGCGTTCTTCAATGCGTCTGCCGCCTGTCCGCTTTCCGCTGCCATTTCCTCAATCCGGCTGACTAAATCCGCGTACTGCTCAATCTTATGTTCCGTCAAGAAATTCATTGTTTTAGCTGCCTGTTTCAGATTGTGGATTTTCGCCCACTGTTCATAGCCCTTACTCTGCGCTGCCTTGATACTGTTCTCAATGTCGATAAGCAGCGACACGCCGCGCTGCTCTCTGGGAGCTTTCGCCACCTTTGTCCGTCTGCCCGCTATCCGTTCCCTTACGGCTTCCTCTGTATAGTCTGCGCCGAGGGTTTTAAGGCGGGTGAAGCGTTCCTGTCCGGGGGCGCGGCATGATACATATTTCCCCGGCTTTATCTCATAGCCCGCCGCCTGTAACCGCGTTAGCAATTCCTCAAAACTGGAAACTTGGGGGATAAGCGCGTCAACAGTGGTTTTCAGCTTGCCTTTCCAACTTGTACCCGTCTTTTCTGCCTGGTACTCCGCATAGCTCTTTCCCTTGCTGCCCTTGCCGGGGACGACAACGGACAAGCCATTTTCCCGGCACAGCTTGTCGCTCATGTTCCGTATGCCGTAATAGCTCCTTTTGTTGGAATTGTATTTATGGTGGTCTACAAAGTTCACCGCGCAAAAAATGATATGGTTATGGACGTGTCCTTTGTCAATGTGCGTCGTGAGTACATACTCATGCTGCCCCTTTGTTACCGCGTCGGCAAGCTGCTTTCCGATTTCATGGGCTTTCTGATAATCGACTTCCCCCGGCTCAAAGGACTGTATCAGATGAAAGGCTAAATTGTTCCCCTTTTGGAGTGCTTGCGACAGGGTATATTCAAACTCAATATCTGCCGTTTCATAGGAGCAACCGAAAGAGGACACAAGCATTTTCCCGTCCGTCTTGTCCGGGTTTTCGATATAGTCAAGGGCTTTGCTTAGAGTGCTTTTAATAGGCTTAATCTTTGTAACCGCCATATCTCCGCAAGCACCCCCTTTATTTCCTCTATGTCCTCTTGGTATGCGTTCCCCGTCGCGTTTACGCGGCGTGCTATCTGGTTGACGTTGACACCGATTTTCTGTATCTCTGCGGTCATAGCCTTTATATCGGCGTGGTCTATCTGAATGATATACCCGTCAATGGCAATCTTCCGCAGATACGCCGCCATGTTCCGGGTGGGTACGAGCTTCATTTTTTCCAGTATTAAATCCCGTTCCGCTTCCGTCACTCTGAATTTGATTTGCACTGTCCTTTTGCGTCCGTCCATGTGTTCGCTCCTTTCCTTTCCGTTCCGAGGGTTTGGGACACTTCCCAACAAGCAATTTTCAACCGACGCGCCGCAGCGCGGGAGGGCGAAAATACGGAAGTGGTACCCGCTTCCTATGCTTGCTACGAATGTTTTTATCCTTTAGGCTCTTATCACCTACTACGGAGAAAAAGCGATTTTGCCAAACTTACGCAAAAGAAAAACGCTGCAACCTCAAAAAAGATTACAACGCTTTCTAAATCCTGTTCAGTTTTAAGTCGGACATTCCTATTCGCCCTCTTTTTCGACTTCGGAAATCTCCTTTGCCGTTGCGGTTACAATCCGTATGCCTGTATCGCTCATACCGTCAAGAAGCGCGTCAAGCTGCCGCCGCTGCGTGTTCTTCTCCGGCGGCGTTTCTAAAAGGAATTGGTCTACGGATATATGGTAACGCTGTATCAGCTCAAAGAATATCTGTAAACTTGGGTGCTGCCCCTTGTTCTCAATGTTCGCAAGGTAGCGCGGCGAGATAAACATTTCGTCGCCTACTTTCTTGCGGCTCTCCTTGCATCCCTCACGCGCTGCCTTTATCGCTGCCCCAAAAGCCTTAAAGTCGTATCGTGGTACTGGTCTTTTTGCCATAGTTATTCACCCTATTACATTTTACTGTTCCCCTTTCTTCTTGGATATGTCTACGTAGTTCTATCAGTTAGCCAAAATAATTCATATATATATATGTTGACAACAAGCTGCTTTTGTATATAATATTATATAAAAGGGGGGGAATGTTTATGTTACATAGCATGCGTATTCGATAAGCATTGAAATCAAAAAAGATTTTTCCCATTTTCAATATGGGCTTTTTTGTCATGCTTATTTTGCGTATGCTATACAACAAAACTAACGACGTATAGACATAGTATAAAAACTATGCCTTAATTTTGTTGTAGTATTATATGTATAAATGCAGGTCAATGCTCATGTTGAGAATTGACCTGCATTTTTTTGCGCAAAAGGAGAAATATTATGCTTGAAAAATATTGGATAAAATGTCCAATTTGTAACGGAAAGACGAGGGTTCAAGTATTTTATAATACGGTATTAAGAAATTTTCCTCTTTTCTGCCCTAAATGTAAATTAACGCATATCGTTGATGTTGAAAAACTAGAAATCATAATCAAAAACTCTGAAAAACAAACTTTTTAATTTTGAAAAGGAAGGATATTTAAATGAAACACTTACCTAAAAGTACACCTACGGAAATATTGAATGACCCATACGGATTTACTTACAAAGAAATGTCGGAAGTAATTGGAGAGGATAAAGCAAGAGCCTTATATACGGAATTGTATAAACAGCCATTTCACAAAGAAAATCTATCAATATCAACAAAAAAAGTCTATAAAAGTAGCGATACTGAAAAGTATGTTTATGAATTGAAAGATAACAGGTATATTGAAACGGTTTTTATTAAACGGCGAGATGGTGGGACTGTTTGCGTAAGTACGCAAGTTGGTTGTTCTGTTGGCTGTATTTTTTGTGAGTCCGGACGCAATGGTTTTGTTCGTAATCTAACACCGTCTGAAATTGTGCAGCAGGTTGTATTGATACGTCAAAAAGTAAATCGTATCGTTTTTATGGGAATGGGAGAACCTTTATTCAATTACGACAACTTGATTGCAGCAATCCATATTCTTCGAGATAGAAATGGACTTAACTTTCCAACCGACGGCATTACCGTATCAACAGTTGGTCCAGTTAATCAATTAAAAAAATTGCGCGAAGAACATCTAAAAATTCAGTTGACAATATCTTTACATGCAGCAACACAGGCTGCGAGAAACTGTATCATTCCTCATATGCACATGTACGCTATTGAAGATGTTGTTAAGCAAGCATTGTCCTATTCTCAAAGGCATAATCGAAAAGTGGTATTTGCGTATTTGCTTTTACCAGGTATAAATGACCGTTCCTCAGATATAAGGCAACTTGCAAAATGGTTTAAGGGCAAAAATGTTATGATTAACGTGCTGCAATACAACCCGACGAGTAATTCAAAAATTAGAGCACCACAAAAACAAGAAATGGTTGCGTTCAAACATCAATTAGAGCAAACAGGACTTGAAGTTACCATGAGAGTTTCTCATGGTAGAGAGATTAAAGCAGCTTGTGGACAGTTAGCTAATACATATAATAAAGCCAAAAAACAACAGAAATAATTTAATTAAAAGAGCCAGACGCACAGACGCAGAGCCGATAATATGCAGTTTGAAATACTGCTGTTATCGGCTCTTTTTTGATTTTAATTTGTGCCCCTAATAACCATATTGGAGCAAAATCAGAACTGTTGCTTGTCGTTCTTTGATTTCCGCAGCAGCTTTGAAAAATCAAAGCCGCCGTTTCTTTTTGAATGGGGATAAACAGCTTGTCCATATAGGTCTGGTCGGATTCCCTGCAACGGCAGAACTCCGTGTAGGATAATTCCACATAGCCGCCACTTTCTCTGATATATACCTTTCTTGGTGCATATTTCACCATAAATACCTCCCATCTGAATTTTTGAAATGTAAAAAATCCAGATGGAGAGGCGGAGAACGACACCGCATATCAGAAACAGCCCTACGGCACTTTCCAACAAAAATCGACAAAAGAAAAACCGCAAAGGCTCTGTGACCTTTACGGTTATAGGAAATAGTAATTCTATTGTATGGAGATTGTACTTCTACTTTCAAGGTGAGAAGTACCGTTGCACTGGCAGAAATTTTTTTAACTGGTTTCCTGCCGTTCTCTGATATGCTATGTATTGATAAATTTTGCTTCGTATGAGCAGATAGATAACTGCCCGAAAAAAGGACATAAAAAAATCCCTCCAAATTTAAAAACAAATTCAGAGGGTAATTTAGGGTATAACAAAATAACCCACCCGAATATCGTTTTTTTTATTTGGTGAGTTTGTTCTTTCAAATACGAAACAAATGCTCATGTACGGTAAAGTATCACAAGAAAATTATGTCGAATTGACAGCCGCCTCCGCTATACCGAATAAGGAAATAAAGAGTCCTCAAATTTTGCGCTACTAAATGAAGACGAGCGGAAGTAATCTCCCGCTCGTCAGTAAACTTAACTATGCCATATCAATCCCGCTTCTTTCCCGCCACCGGCACTAAGAACAGCGCGGGCAACAGCAGGAAAGCGGTACAGACCAGCCCCCAGGGTATGGACACCTGCTGGGCTACCAGCCCCACAATAGGCCCGCCGATGATCTGCCCGAAAGAGTCCAGCTGTCCGCTGGTGGAAAAGACTGTGGCGCGCATTTTCTCATCCACATGGTCGTTCATCCAGGCGGCCAGCACAGGCTCCTTGATGGTGCGCATAAGCCCCGCCAGCAGGAACACCAACAACATGAACCAAAAGCTCCGCCCCACCGCGAAGAGAACCAGGCACAGGATATACCCGGCGCTGGTGGACATGACCACACTGGTTCGGCTGACAGTCCCTTTTTTCTCCATGCGGGCGATGAGCAACTGAGAAGCCAGAATACCTAAGACGCTGCCGATAAGACTGATAACACCGAACCAAGTGACGCTGTTCAGCGGCCCGATAACGGGTATTACCGTGTCATCCAGAAAATGAGCGGTGGAGAGCCGGTCAAAGCCTTCACTGGCAAGTCCCCCGCATAGTGTGATTGCTAAGAGCGCCAGCAACACAGGTGCGCCTTTCACAAAGCCCAGGTTGAGCTTGAACAGGCAGACAAAGTCTTTAAGCAAGCCCTGCCGTTCCTCAATAGCAGGGGAGAAGTTGGTTTCTGGCATGATGCGACCCAACACCAGCCCCAACAACAAGCACAAACTGCCCCCCAAGATGAGAGGCATTTGCAGGTTTATGTTTCCCAGCAGTGTGCCCAGCACCACGCCCAGAACGCCGCCGATTTGCCCCATTTGACTGCCCCGCAGGAACACCTTGTCTATGGGTTTGTCCTCTTCCTCCGAGGCAATCCACGCCTCCAGAGCGCCGGTGATGAAGGTATCACCGCAACCCCAGACAACCTGGGCCAGCAGAACCGGCGCGAACCACGGTAGCGCACCCTCCATCAGAAAGCCCAGGCCGTAGAGGAACATTCCAATCAGCACCGAGCGCCGACGGCTATACAAATCCGCCACCACACCGGTGGGTATCTCGAACAGAAAGCAGGAGGTCTCCAGAACCGTCCCTACCAGGACAAGCTGGAAAGCATCCAGCTGCACCACCTCCAGGTGGTACACGATGGAAAGCACTGTGGACATAGAAACCGCCAGGGAACAGACAAATCGGAACAGCAGGTAGACAGAATATGCCTTTGAATTTTTAGCAAACATGAAGTTACATTCTCCTTTCAAATCTCATTTTATATGACTTTTGCAAGCTGTTAAGCTAACTTGTGGAACATATGCCGAACCTTATCTATACGGCTATTCGGGCGGCGGGGTTGGCAAATAAATTTACCAATAGCTGGCTGGTATCCTTTTAACTCTGTCAAGCAGACTCCCTGCCCATTTGTGAAATAAGTTAAATCGTTCCTGTATTCTTGAATACATCTAGCAGGGATTTCTCCTTTCAGAATGACCTCGTCATTCTTTATCTGAGTACTTACAATATCTGCACAATACCTTGGAGCATCATGATACGCCCGTGAGAGATATTCCTGCGGTGCATAAATTTCAAAGTGGAGATATGGCTCTAATAGTTCTGTCCCTGCTTTTTTTAAAGCCTGCTCCAATACGATAGGGGAAAGCAGCCGAAAGTCTGCGGGGGTACTTACAGGACTATAATACAATCCATATTCAAAACAGATTTTACAGTCTGTCACTTTCCATCCATACAGCCCCTGCTCGCAGCCATAAAGAACCCCCTCCATAACCGCATTTTGGAACGATTGATTTAAATATCCAAGTGAAACTCTGCTTTCATACTGCACTCCGCTTCCAATAGGGAGCGGCTCTATGGACAACCCGACAGAAGCCCAGAAAGGATTTGGCGGGACTTCTATGTGGATGGTATATTCTGCTTTTCTAAGCGGTCTTTCCATATATATAACAGTAGGCTCTTTTATTTCTGCCTCCACATGATATTTTTCCTCAAGGATGGCACAAATGACTTCCATCTGCACATTCCCCAAAAAAGAAAGTATAATCTCATGCGTTGTAGTATCCACATAATATTTTAAAAGAGGGTCGCCATCTGAAATTTCTGTAAGTGCCCCAAGCAATATTTCCCGCTGTTCAGGTTTCTTTACTGCAATCGTTGTTTGGAGCATAGGGAGAGGATTTTCAATAAATTTTCTCTGCGGCAACAGCATTTCGTTCCCCAAAATACTGTTTAGCTGCAAAACATCATTTGGTAAAATTACAATATCACCAGAGCAGGCTGTATCGGATGGATATAATTCACCGTTTGTCGGAACACACATCTCTGTGATTTTTATTTTCTCTTTTTCAGATATTCTAATAACATCCCTCAAATGCAATGTTCCGCTATATATACGCACATAAACAAAACGCCGCCTTTTCTCTGAATATTCAATCTTAAAAACCTGCCCGCATAATTCAGATTGACCTTCAGGCGTTGATGAATAAAATTTACTGGCAATCACTTCTATAAGCTGCCGAATCCCCAGATTGTTTTTAGCGCTTCCGTGATAAACGGGAAATAACGTTCCGTTTTGGAATCTCCTGTTTTCTTCCTGTTCCAGTTCTGACATTTTAAACGGTTTCCCTGACATATATTTCTCTAATAGTTCATCGTTTCCCATAATTACCGCATCCCACTGTTCCATATCGTCATTGTCCGTTACATTTATATGGGGATGCTGCCCAACCTTTTGCTTCACTATAATTTCCGAAGAAAGCTTTGCTTTCATTTCCCGATATACCATTGGCAAATCAATCCCCTCTTGGTCAATTTTATTGATGAAAAAGATTGTCGGAATCTTCATTGTCTGTAGTGCATGAAACAGTATACGGGTCTGTGCCTGTATGCCATCCTTTGCAGAAACTAATAATACTGCTCCGTCTAAAACGGATAAAGAACGGTATACTTCCGCCAAAAAATCCATATGGCCTGGCGTATCTATAATGTTGACTTTTACATCCTCCCACTGAAAAGATGTCACTGCTGTCTGGATAGTGATTCCCCTTTGACGCTCCAAATTCATTGTATCTGTCCTTGTTGTGCCTTCATCTACGCTCCCTAGTTCTGCAATTGCACCACTGGTATATAATAAACTTTCCGTTAATGTTGTCTTTCCTGCGTCAACGTGAGCCAGAATGCCTAAGTTAATTATTTTCATGTGATTTTCCTCCTATCAACACCCAAAAAAGGGCATAAAAATACCCAGTGATAAATACTCCTATCACTGGGTAAATAACTCCAATAGCCCCAAAACACTTATATGTTTTCGGGCATATAAAATTACATGATAAAAGTATTCTTAAACTGGGTACAAAAAACTAAGCCCCATATTAAAAGTGAAACGGGACTGCTACTTTTTGTTCCCACTATCAAATTGACAGTTTATTTAAGAATACCTTGCCGCATATTTATTAACTCCTTGTATAATACTGAATCTAATTATATTCCTTAACCCTTTATTTGTCAAGCTGACAAACTAAAGCAGAAAAAGCGGCAGGATTTCCCCCTGCCACTAATCATCTGTTTATGCAAAAATAATTTCCTTTTCCACAATCTCCCTCGCACAAGCCCTTATGTTATTGAGGCATCCTGTCCATTCTAAGGCGTTTTCTGCCTTTAGCTGTTCCGTTATGCCCTGTGCCTGTTTCATACCCTCTATGAGCCTTTCAAAGCGTTCCTGTGCCTGTCTGTTGATGTCGGCAAGGTAGGCGTTTAGCCTGCCGCTTGTAAGAAGATTGGTGTATGTAACTTTACGGTACTGTTTTAGATAATCTAAATGCCGTTGCCCCCAGATGCCTATTGCCTGTTCTTCTTCGGCGGGTACAGTTAAGCACGGTATCAAATAATCCCCTTGCCTTTCGTATTTGCCGCCCAGTTCCTCAAATAATGATTTTGCCATTGTCTGTTACCTCCACATTCTTTTTTATTTTGAATGTCCGCAAAATCCGTCCTACATCCATCGGTTTGGCAGAAAGTTTCAACTTGAAATCACAATAATCACCATCATCAAAGCAGGTATGCTCTCTGTACAGTGGGGCACCCAGAATACCGAACATGACATAATCCAGATTACAGATGTAAGGCATGTATTCTTCATATCCGTATTTTTTTGCAAAATCCGCTAGCGGACAAACGAGGTTGTGATAACTGAAATCATACCCCTTTTCTGGTGGAATCTGTGTCTGTGTCTCGAAACTTCCGGGATTCTGCGCAGCGTTTAATGCATTCTTCCTATCCTTTTTTAGGAACATTTTTGTAAGAAATCGGGGATTAGTAAAGATTTTACCCATGATGCTCCGTAAAAAAGACGGAATCTTTGTAAACTGACGCTCATAAATCAGAATCATCAGGTGACCGCTCTGCGCTGTCGTAACACCATATTTTTTTAATACTTCACCCATGCTCACAAACATGTAAGCTCCGATAAGGTTCTTTGTTCCGCTGGCAGCATCTCCGCCAATGTAAGGGAATCTTTCTAACATCTCCGCCTGATAGTTTGTCCAAATTTCTTGAATGAGGGTATCATAAGACTGCCCAGTAAGCGACTCTAGTTCATAGCTGATATAATTCATGTAAGAATTTAAAGTTTTATGCCATTTTTTTAGATTTTTTTGGTAATATCCATGCATACATTTTCTCCTATATTATCGCAATTGGCCTGTTTCCTTTATAAAAATTCCGATTTGCACTTCAAATCGCTTCCTTCATTCTATCACAACTTCTATTAATCCGCCATCAGTCTTTCGAACCAGGTATTCATAACAATGATGAACTGGCCTGCTCCTGGCAATTCTTGCAGCATTTCGTCAAGAGTTTTCTGTTTCACGTATTTCTGCACATACACCCAACAGGCAACGCTACTGGCTTCTGATACAATGTCAGCTATGGTTTTGCGCATAAGCTCTTCAAATTCAGCAATTTCTTCTTTTGGGACAACATCATACAGTGTTGGTGCCTGATGACTTAATTTTACGCCATTTTCATTTGCATCTTTAAGCAGGTTCTTAACTTTTTCTCTTGAATCCTCCGGTACTTTCATGTACTCCCACATAAATGCTACCACATCGGACGGTATGTCTTTTTTAAGTGGTGGTAACTGAATATAATCATTGTTTTCGCTCATTTTCATATCCTCCTCACGATATAATAAAATCAATAATACGTTCTCTTGTCATGTCCAGTACAGTGTCCACGAATACTCCTGCAAACAGGATCAGATACAGAATTACACTCAGCGAAAATAGAAATGCAACCTGTACCCAGTCATGATAACAGTATGCAGTCGCTATAATCAACAAAGTGAATATAAACCCAAGGATTCCTCTGACAACCGCATAAGTCTGTACTGTCATCTTCACTGCCAGGCCGATCACAAAAAGGATCAGCCATACCGGCAGTAATAATATCTTCCCAGCAAGTTTTAAAATAAACATGTACACCCCCTATCTTACCAGTCCTGGCATATCATGGTTCACCTCTGCCTGATAATACCCGTTCATCGTTGACGGTGCATTAAACAGGGCTGCTAATAAATATTTCTTGATGTTCTTCACCTTTGTGGTATTACCACTCATACAGTGTAAGACATACTCGATATGTGAATAGGTCAGCATCAGAAATTTTTTCTTCACCAGTGATGCCGGATACCAGTTGCTGGCAATCAAGATCTTGTCGTTTTTACACATCACAGTCTCTACGATCAGGTTCACGATTTCATCTACCTGTCGCATATCGTCATGATGGGTTATTTCCAGTGATTCATAATCAATGGTCTCCTTGACAAGGTTTTCATAAGCCTGATAATTCTCAGAGTGATTATCGCTATCAAATCTTTTCTCATCCACAGATATGATAGGATTAGATTTATTATCATTCATTTCAGTATCACTAAGATTAGTATTATTAGGGTTTGAAATGTAAACTTCTTGAAGTTTGTTTTCGGGACTTCTAGAAGTTTGATTTTGGGACTTCATGAAGTTTGAATTGTAAACTTCTGTAGATTCCTCATTTTCCACAGAAGTTTGTTTTTTAAACTTCTTTAATTCCTCTCCAAATTTTTTCTCATCTGTTTTCTCAGGCATAAAGGTTTTCACGTAGATAACGTTCACCTTTCCAAATCCCTGTCTGCGTTTCTCAATCAGACCAATTCCTGTTTCGTCATCCAGTTCTCTCATGGATTTAATGGCTTTATTTCTGCCACAGTTCAGTAATTCCATGATATCTTCGATGGAAAAGTAGATATATGCTCTGTTTTTGTCGTCAAACCACTGATTCTTGATGGAAAGAGACATTCGATCCAACATCAGTCCATATAAAATTTTAGCATCGCTCGATAAATCTTTAAAATACCTGTCTGTAAATAATGCTTTTGGTATACGGTAGAAGCTGAACTGATCAGCTTCGGTACCGTAAAAATAATTAAATGTCATTTTTTTCTCCATAATTTCCTCCTTTCATTTTCTGCTAAGAAGTCCTCTTTTTAAACTTCTTTGACTTTGTTTTCTTAGCTTTTTCTATCTTTAACAGGACTGTTCCTGCATCCATTTTTCTAATAATGATTCAATCACCTGTTCCATATCTTTGGCTGTGTAATCATCCGGAAAGTACTTTGTCAGTTTCTTTTCCGAGAATGTGAGAGACCGGGATACTTTCTTTGCCATCACACAGTTATTGAAAATTGATAACATCTGAATCTGATTGATTGGCCCATCATTCAGTTGATTTCTGAGTGCTGCAATCTGTTTTGGCTTGATAAATCCAGTGTCGCTAATATATTCGTAAATCCATTCCTGTACTTCCTTATCGATATAGGAGATATTAACAGCAACCGTGAACTGAAGCTTTTTGTTATCTACCAGATCAAGAAGTTCCGGAATTAATTCTGTCAGTCGGATATAACGCTGAACACTTCGTGCACTTTCTCCAACCTGTTCTCCTAATAACTGATCTGTTCTCGACTTCGTGCCACTTTGGCACAAAGTTAAATCTGTCCGACTCCCCTGTCTTTTCATTGCATCAAGTTTCATCTTATAAGCAAAGGCTTTCTCACTGGGCAACAGTTCCTCTCGCTGAATGTTAGCGTCCACCATAGCCACAATGGCATCATCATCTGATAATTCTCTTACGATTGCCGGGATAGTTGTAAGTCCTGCAAGCTGTGCTGCATGCATTCTTCTGTGACCGGATACCATTTCATATTCTTCATTTTCATCCATGCGAAGCAATACCGGTGTCAGTACTCCATTGATCCTTACACTTTCAACCAGATCCTGCATCTTTTCATCATCCAGCACCTTGAACGGATGATTTTTAAACGGATGGATCTTACTAATCTCTATCTCCATTGCAGATTCTTCATTTACCACACCCAGCAGTTCATCAATGCTTGCCAGTTTAATCTTTTCGCCACTTCTATTTTTCATTTTTCAAAACCTCCTGTGTTAAGTTCTTATATGCCTCTGCAACTTTTCCTTTCGGGCAGTGCATATAGATACTTTTTCCCTCTGCACTGGTCTCAGCAGCTTTTACAGACATCGGGATCACATTTTCAAATACTTCAATCTGGCTTCCGTAGGTTGTATGTACTCTCGATGCAATGTCCCTTGCGTAATTGGTTCTGAAATCTACCATAGTCAGGAGAATGCCCTCAATCGCCAGTTTTCGGTTCAGTCTTTTCTTTACTGTAAGAATGGTTTTGATCAGCTGCTGAAGTCCTTTAACAGGCAAATATGCGGCCTGCACAGGTATCAGAACAGAATCAGAAGAGACCAGTGCATTGATCGTCATCATACCAAGGCTCGGCATACAGTCGATCAGGATATAATCGTATCGGGATCTTATCGCATCGATATATTCCTTCATGATCATTTCCCTGCTCATAACATTTCCCATCGTTACTTCCAGGGCAGAAAGCTCAATATTTGCCGGAAGAAGATCTACATTTTCCTGGTGATGTAAGATTCCATCTTCCAGAGAGATTTCTTCTTCATTGATGACGTCCATCATAATAGTTGCCAGTGTGATGCGAAGAGCATCCGGTTCCTCATATCCAAGACTTGCGGTTAAACTTCCCTGTGGATCCGCGTCGATCAGCAACACTTTCTTACCTTCTCTTGCCAGTCCAATGCCTACATTTACGGTTGTGGTGGTCTTTCCAACGCCACCTTTCTGGTTTACTACGGATATAACTTTACACATGATTTCTTCCTCCTTTAACTTTCCCATGATTCTTTTTTCCATAATTTCAACAATGCCAGTATTTCCCGCTTCATCATTGCCGGTGTATAAGAATTTGGAAAATACTTGTGTAACTGCTCGTTTGTGAATGCCACTCTTGTGATCTCACCCTTTTTCACTTCACACATGATTTCTTCCATCTTTTCCAGTGACAACTGTTTTTCTTTACTCAGTTGCCGGATCCTCTGTGCCTGTGAGAGTGATGGGATCGCCTGTGCATACTCCATTGCTACAAGCAATTCCTTTTGCTCTTTTTCACTTAATGCTGCTATCTCTACAGCCGGACAAAAAGAAATAATCTCATCATCCAGTTTCTGCAGCATTTCCGGTATCAGTTTTGTCAGTGAGATATAACGCTGCACTTGTTTTGGACTATCACCACAATCCTCGCTGATGATCTCTATTGCCCGCTTTCTTGGTGTTTTGTGGTCAACTTGGCTCTTTTTTCGACCACTTTTTCTTTTCAATACGTCATTCTTCAGTTTGTAAGCAAAAGCTTTTTCACTGTAGCTGATCCGTTCTCTGTGAAGATTGGAATCTACCATGCTCAAGATGGAATCATCTTCACTTAATACCCGGATGATTACCGGTACTTTACGGTATCCCAGTTTCTCCGCAGCATGTTTTCTTCTGTGACCGGATATGATCTCATAGTATCCATCCGGTACTGGTCTGACGATTAACGGATTTAAAATTCCATACTTCTCAATGCTTTCCTGCAAAAGAAACATTTCCTTATCATCTTTTACCTGAAACGGGTGCTCTTTGAACGGACGAAGACGCTCAATCTCAATTTCTATGATTCTTTCTTCGTTTTCTCCTGATTGTCTGTTTGGTTCAGTCATCTTGACTCCTTTCCTCCAGGATTCAGGAAATAAAAAATGCCTGCCTGGAACTTTTATAGATAGTAAAGTTCCAAACAGACATTGCTGTTTGACTATTAGCTGTAGCTAATAGAATTGAATACTGCTTCAGCTAATTCATGTTTGCAGGTTTGGGAGAGATTGTTTCTTTTCCCGCCTTTTCTCTGATTTACATCCCCGAATAAGGGGTGACAACAGAGCGGAACCCAAATGTTAGCTGGACTTCCTAAAACCCATGTTTGCAAACCGGTAATTTTGATTAGCTGTCAGCTAACAAAAATCGGATTGCGTTAGCTGGAAATTGATTATTTTGAATGGAAAATCATGTCACGAACGTGATTAGAAAATAACAAAAGCGTTCGCTGTCAGCTAATCCAGCTAACATTTTCGAACGCTTTGAAGCCCGTCGCCAAGAGGATTTGAACCTCCGACCCCTCGCTTAGGAGGCGAGTGCTCTATCCAGCTGAGCTATGACGACACATGCCGCAAACCCTTGATTTTACTGGGTTTCTGGGATTTTTCCCTTCGGCCATATATAAGATTATCAACTCTTCTTCGAGTTGTCAATCTACAGATTTTTTCGATTTGGTAACATTAAAACGTTCCCCCATTTGGGGAATGCTTTGTTGTCACCATTAGCATTTTTCAGAATAGATTCGAACTGAAAGTTGTTTTTCATTTTTTCCCTTTGGGGAATGCCTCGGCTTTCTCTTAGGAGGGGGACGCTCTATCCAACTGAGCTATTGGCGCGTATATCAAATGAAATTGTAAATAGTGAGGATTGAACAACCGCTTAGGAGGCGCTTGTTATATCCATTTAACTATGAGAACAAACTTTGCAGACATCTTTTATTATATCAATCTGTCCCTGCAAAGTCAATTTCAAAATCTCTTCCTTTAAAATTCCTCAAAATTGATATGCCCCTGCATCCAGATATTTCCCTTAAATCTTCTGCCCGGTGCCGGTTCTCCCATCAGATCCTTTTTATTGATGCAAAGGTCAAAGATCAGATCATTACAGTTTATCGTAAGGACATAAATATCTTCCTCTGTCCTGCTGTTTTTGATCAGACTCGTGGTCAGAATTTCTCCGAGGATTGCGTACTGATCGCTCTCAATTCCATACGGCATAAAGTATGTATCCACAATACTAAGGATATCTTCATTCACAATCCTCCGTGAGATCATGGAATAGGTGTCGATATCTTCCAGTGTCAGATTCTCGATCGCATCCTCATCCCCTTCTCTTGCCGCGGCGATCAGATGATTTCTGTTCTGACTGTTCTTCTTGGTATCCGCGATCTGCTTCTCACTCTTTTTGATTGGAAGTAAGATCTTTCCCTCCAAAGATAATGCGGAGAGTGTCGCCGTCAGGGAATTGAAATTTTTTCTTCCATGACTCTTTTCGTTGAGGAAATCCGCTGCGTTCTGTAAATAAAAGATCAACGTAACCCCAAGCTTCATATCATCACAGATTCCGGCATAAGATTCCTTTTCTGAATGTTTTTCCACTTCCACTCCTGCTGTCGTTGCACCTTCGGTTCCGCAGAAATACGGATAATAATAATCGAGTTCAAATTCCCCGTCGTCTCCGTATTCCCCACAGGCTGTTATTCCGATGCAGCCGCCAAACTCACGCGAAAATTCCGTAAACTCATTTCCATTGGAATCCTTTGCGACCTGCAGTCTGGTCGGTTTTTCAATCACTTCATTGAGCAGATCGTCGATTTCTTTATTCTTCTTTAAATTTCCAAATCCGATCGCTCTCAAAAAACTATGCATATACTGTTACTCCTCAGAATTTGATTTCATTGCCATATCAAGCGCTTCCTGCTCTTCATCCGCCAGTACAATAATTGAATTTCCGTCTACGATTTCTTTGATATAAGTATAGCATCCCTCTCTGCTGTGCATTGCATTGATAATAAAACCGTCGTTTGTTTCATTGAGCAGAGCCAGGGAAAAACTCAGTTTTCCACCCATCTCGTGAAATGCATCATACTTTACAAGTCCTACTTTCTGGAAAGCAAATTTCATGTTTGCGAAAAGTCTCTCGATATTCTTCGCGTTCTCATCGTTCGCCGCAAGCAGGGTATCTACCTGATCCAGTCTTTTGATCAAAGTGTCTTCCAGTGTCTTTGCGTCTTTGCCATCCATAAAAATACGGTAATTCTTCTTTAATTTTTTCATCTGTACTACATTTACGATCATAACAATGATCAAAATGAGCACCAGCAACATCAATACAGCAATCGCAATTACCGCATAATCCAAAGTAATTCCAAGATAATCTGCTATGTTCATCTAATTTTCCTCTTTCTTCTGTTTCGTCAGTCTGCTACTTAATGTATTTTCTGCATCATTTCAAAAATCCGGTTGAATTCATCCATCGAATAATACTCGATCTCGATCTTGCCTTTCTTATCATCCTTTGCCCGAATATTGACCTTTGTTCCAAGAATCAGTTTCATCTTCTCTTCGACATCATGGTATGCCAGCGCTACCTGTTCATCCAGCTCCTCTTTTTTCTTCTCCGGGAGATTCTTTTCTTTCTGAATCTTCTTAACCAGTTTTTCAGTCTCACGGACACTGAGTTTTTCATCAAAGATCTGCTGTGCAACCACATACTGCTTTTCCTGATCCTCGATTCCAAGCAACGCGCGGGCATGCCCCGTCGTCAGCATATCATCGATCACCATCTGCTGTACTTTCTCATTCAATTTGAGCAGACGCATGGAATTCGTTACAGCCGTTCTGCTTTTTGACACACGTTCCGCAACCTCATCCTGCTTCAAATTGAATTCATTCAACAGGCGTTTATATGCAAGTGCTTCTTCGATTGGATTCAAATTTTCTCTCTGGATATTTTCAATCAGAGAAATCTCCACCATTTCCTGCTCTGTAAGTTTCTTTATGATAACCGGTACTTCCTTGAGTCCCGCGATTTTTGCGGCACGCCATCTTCTCTCACCGGCAATGATTTCGTAATAATCTTTTCTGTCCTGTACCAGCAGAGGCTGTAATACTCCAAACTGTTTGATAGACTCCGCCAGTTCCAACAGTGCATCCTCATCAAAATTCTTTCTCGGCTGTTCTCTGTTCGGCTCTACCTTAGAGATCTTCACCTTTACTTCCGCCGGTTTTTCTTCACTTTTCTTATTTTCTGCTAAAGGAGCTGTTCCCACTTTATTTGCGATCAGTGAATCTAATCCTTTACCAAGTGCATGTTTATTTGCCGCCATTTTAAATATCCTTTCTTCCTATCACTTCCTGTGCCAGTAAACGATAGCTCTCTGCTCCCGCAGATTTGCTGTCATACAGATTGATCGGCAAACCATGACTCGGGGCCTCCGCCAGTCTGATGTTTCTCGGAATAATGGTTTTATAGATTGTTGTATTCAAATTATTCTTTACATTTTCTACAACCTGCAGGGAAAGATTCGTTCTTGCATCATACATGGTAAAGACTACCCCTTCCATGCGAAGATGTGGATTTAATCTCTGCTGTACCAGGTCAATCGTATGGATCAGCTGACTGAGTCCTTCCAGCGCGTAGTACTCACACTGTATCGGAACCAGAATCGTATCCGCAGTTGTCATCGCATTTACTGTCAGCATATTTAAGGATGGCGGGCAGTCGATAATAATGAAATCATAATCATCCTTGATATAGTCCACTGCATTTCTTAATATGTATTCTTTGTCATTGATCCCAAGTAATTCAATCTCTGCTCCGGCAAGATTTACATTGGACGGTATCAGATACAGACTTTCAATTTCTGTTTTCGTCAGACTTTCCTTTATCGTACACTCCCCAAGCATCAATTCATATACGGTATTTTCTAATTCGTTTTTATCCACCCCTAATCCACTCGTTGTATTTCCCTGTGGATCCAGATCTATTGCCAATACTTTTTTCTTTGCTTCCGCCAGGCAGGCTGACAGATTGATTGCCGTCGTAGTTTTTCCTACTCCGCCTTTCTGATTTGCAATCGCTATTACTCTACCCATACAAAATCCTTTCTCATCCAGTACTCTCCGATTACCTATAAAAAATGTACTTTTTTATTATAACACTCTGCATATTTTTTTGCCACACAAATATAAGTGTTTCACGTGAAACATTTTGGATTATTGCAATTACAACGCGGGACACAAAAGAGGGGATGGACGTGATGTGTTCCTCATCCCGCTCTGACAAACGGTCGCCAAATGGACGCTCGTGCAAATGCGGCTTCCATTTTCCTCGTCATCATTAAAATAAAGTGTGCGCTTACCGCACACTTTCGCGCGCGAGCGGTATGTTCAACATAAACTTCATCTCCGCGAGCTGCGCATCCCCGCGGAGCGTTTTTGAATCATAGGAAGGAATTTCCTATGATTCAAAAAAATATCACGATATATTATACCGTGATATTACTGTCATATTACTATACTACTGTCTTCCATATAATGTTTCACGTGAAACATTTCAATTTTATCTTTCATTATGATTCGCTCGTATAAATAAAGTGGTTTCGAATTGCAAAGACTGCCGCCTGTGTCCGATCCATAACTTCTAACTTTTTAAATATACTGGACAAATGATTTTTGACCGTGCGCTCACTTAGGGACAACCGTTCCGCAATATCCTTGTTGCTCATTCCATCCGAAAGCAGTTTAAGAAGTTCTCCCTCCCGATCCGTCAGTGAATCCAGCTTTTTCTTCGCCAGCTTTTTCTTTTTCATGGTCTGCTGTAAAAGAGGAACCAGATTCGGTTGGATATAGGACTTACCATCCACAATCGTAAAAATTGCTTTTTTCAATTCCGCTGTTCCACACTCTTTCAACAGATAACCATCCACTCCCAGATTGATCGCATGGATCAGATAATCCATCTCATTAGATGCGGTAAGTATCAATATTGGTATTACATTTCCACTTTTTTTCAAAACATCCACTACCTGAAATCCATTCATTCCGGGCATAGCAATATCCAACAGCAAAACATCCGGCTCACTTTCCTGTCTTGCATTCTGCAAAACCTCAATACACTCTGCTCCATCCGATGCTTCCGCAACAACACGGATTTTTTCATCCAGTTCCAGGATCTGTTTCAATCCTTCCCGAAACATTACATGGTCATCCGCGATCACAATTTTCACAGCCAAATCTATCTCTCCTCCGTAGATCCATCTTTCCACTCTTTTACTTTTTCAAGTAACAACCGCAGTTCATCCTGGCAGCGATGCGGATCTACCAGAGCAATTTTTTTACATAACTCTAATTTTGTGATCAGTATATCCGGATCATCCATCCCTGACGTATTCCAATTTTGTATTCTTTCCTGCTGTTTTTTCTTTTCCTGCTGTTTCTCGGTTTCAAGTGCCTCTGTGATCACACTTTTTAATTCATCGAGTTTTCCTTCCAACTCCGTGATACGCGTTTTCAATTCATCTTTTCTTTTTCTCAATTTTTCTTCTTCAACCTTCAGCTCACTAATTTTTTCTTTTTCTCTCGGATGAACGACATGTGGCGTAAATGCCTCGTAATCCGGGTCACTCTTTTGTGCTAAAATTTCACGAAATTCCAGATTGCTTTTTATCTTCTGATCTGTCTTTTCATACGCTTCTTCACAGTCCGCTTTTTCTTTCAATAAAGATTTTTGATATTTTTCCAGATATTGTATTACCATTTCTCTCCTGTTTTTTTAGAACATACGTTCTATCTGTTCTATTTCAGATTACACATTAAGTTTATACTATTTTAAAAAAGATTGAAAGAAAAATTTATTTGTAAACACCCTTCATTTCGTCTATAATAATAGTATCAAAACAATTTGAAAATGGAGGTATCCTTATGGGCAAAAGATTCCGGCATTTTGTTTTTCTGACTACTGCTTCAGTTGCAGGATTACATGCCATAAATAAAGTAATCAACTATACCGCTTCATTAAAAAATCTGACGTCCTCATACAGCGGAAACTACTATAAGTGGCGCTATGGAAATATATTTTTTACCAAACACGGAAATGGACAACCACTCCTTCTGATCCACGATCTTGATCCGAGCAGTTCGTCCTACGAATGGACCCGCATGATAAAGAAACTGGAAAAGAACCACACGGTTTATACGGTCGATCTTCCGGGGTGCGGTCATTCTGACAAACCGGAAATGATCTATTCCAACTACCTGTTTGTTCAGTTTTTACATGACTTTGTAAAAGATGTGATCAAAGGAACTCCTTCTGTGGCAGCTACAGGATCATCGGGTTCTTTCACGATCATGTGCAATAAGATGTATGCCGGTCTGTTTGATAAAGTGATCATTATCAATCCGGAGGATTTAAAGTCTCTCACCGTGAGCCCGGATACCAGAACAGATATTTTAAAGAAAGTGATCGATTGTCCGATCATCGGAACGTTTATCTACAATGTGTGGATGCACGAACGTCATTTCAACGAAATTTTTGAAAATAAATATTATTACAAAAAATCCCTGGTTTCTTCCAAATTCGAGGATATTTATTTTGAATCCGCGCATATTGGAAATGGCAGGGGACGTTATCTTCTTGCAAGCAAACTCGCACATTACACCAACATCAGTATTGCGCACGCTTTAAAAGGCATGGATAATCTCTGCCTGATCGGAAGCCGGAATTACGCAAGCTCCATTCAGACGATCAACCAGTATCTGATCTACAATTCCGGAATTGAAACTGCTTATCTTTCCAATGCAGCCTATCTTCCACAGCTGGAAGTTCCGGACAAACTTGCGGATCTCATCGCGATGTTTTTAGAATAATATCTTTTTACAATCTATGACAGACAAATCCCCATTCTTTTCTCCACAGAAAAAAGAATGGGGATTTTTTTATTTGAGCGGCATCTTTGACGGAGTACCCGCTTTCCGCGGATAAGCCTTCGGTGTCTTTTTCACTTTTTCGATCACCACAAACGAACGATGCAGATCCGTCTGCGGTATCTCAAACTTATGGATTTCCTTTAACTCACCACCGAGCAGGAAGACTGCGTGTTTTGCTGCCGCTGATTCTTCCTCGATCTCACCGGATTTGTAAGAGATAAACTTTCCACCTTCTTTTACAAAAGGAATGCAGTACTCACAGAGCGTAGACAGATTTGCAACCGCACGCGAAACACAGTAATCAAACTGTTCGCGGTACGCACGGTCTTTCGCTAATTCTTCCGCACGCGCATGCACTGCGGTAATTCCGGTAAGCCCCAGTTCACTTATTACTTCCTCAAGAAAAAGGATTCTTTTATTTAAGGAATCCGCCAGCGTGATCATAAGATCCGGATATATGATCTTTAGCGGAATACCTGGAAAACCGGCTCCGGTTCCGAGATCCAGCATGGTCTTTTTTTCATCCAGCGCTTCAAACTGTCCGAGCGAAATACTGTCCAGAAAATGCTTTTTTACCACTTCATCAAATTCGGTAACCGCCGTCAGATTCATCACTTTATTTTTTTCGATCAGCATCTCGTAGTATGTACCAAACTGATACTCCTGCTGTTCGCTCAGTGTGATGTTCCATTTTTCGAGTATCTGTTTAAACCATGTAAAATCGTAAGCCATATCAAACCTCATTTTTACTTTTCATGTTCTTTTCTGTAATGCATCTGTTCCATATAAACCAAAAGCACAGAAATATCAGCCGGTGAAACACCGGAAATACGGGATGCCTGACCGATTGAGATCGGCTTGTAAAGCTTTAACTTCTGTCTCGCCTCAAGACGCAGACTTCCCACATCATCATAATCAAAATCTTCCGGGATCCGCTTCTTTTCCAGCTTCTTAAAATGCTCCACCTGCTTGATCTGCCGTTTGATGTAACCATCGTATTTGATATTGATGTTGATCTGCTCGATCACTTCCGCCGGAAGTTCCACACGATCCGTATCGATCGGTGCAAGCATCTCATAACAGAGCTCCGGTCTTCGGATCAGTTCACTCAAAGACGTTCCGGTATTTAACGGAACACTTCCATACTGTTCCAAAAGTTCCTGCACCTTGCTGTTTGCGCCGACATGAACCGAATCCAGACGTTTGATCTCATCTGCAATGAGCTGTTCCTTTTTTTCCACCCAGTCATAACGTTCCTTCGAGATCAGCCCGACACGATATCCGTATTTGGAAAGACGAAGATCCGCATTATCCTGACGCAGCAGCAGACGATACTCTGCTCTTGAAGTCATCATACGATACGGTTCTTTTGTCTCCTTCGTTACCAGATCATCGATCAGAACGCCAATATAAGATTCCGAACGATCCAGAATCAGCGGTTCTTCTCCTTTTAAATACATCGCCGCATTGATTCCCGCAACAAGTCCCTGCGCCGCTGCCTCTTCATATCCGCTGCTTCCATTGAACTGCCCGCCGGAAAAAAGCCCTTTGATCTTTTTAAATTCAAGCGAAGGTTTTAACTGAACCGGATTGATGCAGTCGTACTCGATCGCATAGGCATTTCTTACGATCCTGCAGTTTTCCAGTCCCGGAACCGTTCTGTACATGGCATACTGCACATCCTCCGGCATAGAACTTGACATCCCGCCGATATACATCTCATTGGTATTTAATCCTTCCGGCTCCACAAAAAGCTGATGTCTGTCTTTTTCCGCAAAACGGACAACTTTATCCTCGATAGATGGACAGTAACGCGGACCGGTTCCTTTAATTTTTCCGGAATACATCGGCGAACGGTCAAGATTTTCCCTTATGATCTCATGTGTTTTCTCATTCGTATAAGTGAGCCAGCAGGAAACCTGATCGATCTGTACATCCTCCGGATTTGTTGTAAACGAAAACGGTACGATCTTTTCATCGCCGCGCTGTTCCTGCATTTTGGAAAAATCAATGGAACGCTTGTCAATACGCGCCGGTGTTCCCGTCTTAAACCGGAACATCTCTATCCCGTGTTCCTTCAGGGAATCGGTCAGATGATTTGCCGCCATCAGTCCGTTCGGCCCGGTATAATTCACGACATCCCCATACAGACAGCGGGCTTTTAAGTAAACTCCGGTACAAAGCACGACCGCACGGCTGTGATAAACCGCTCCCGAAAAAGTTTTTACTCCGGCGATCACATCATTTTCCGTGATGATCTCGGACACTTCCGCCTGACGAATGGTAAGATGCTCGGTATTCTGCAGTGTCTTTCGCATCTCCATGCTGTAATTTGCCTTATCAGCCTGTGCGCGCAATGAATGAACCGCAGGGCCTTTCGACTTGTTGAGCATCTTTGACTGGATAAATGTCTTATCGATATTGATACCCATCTCACCGCCGAGCGCATCCAGCTCTCTCACCAGATGTCCCTTGGAGCTTCCTCCGATATTCGGGTTACATGGCATCATCGCAATACTGTCCACACTTACGGTAAACACTATGGTCTCAAGTCCAAGTCTTGCACATGCAAGCGCTGCCTCACAACCGGCATGTCCCGCGCCGACTACACAAACGTCATAACTTTCTTCTACTACTGACGGCATTTTTTATCCTTCCTTTAACTCTAAATTTGTAAATTATTTTCCCATACAGAATTTGCTGAAAATTTCATTGACCAGATCATCATCCACTGCCTCTCCGATGATCTTTCCGAGTTCTTCATAAGCACTCATAAGGTCTATGGAATAAAAATCTTCCGGCATTCCGTCCGCAATACTCTTTCGCACCATGGCAAGACTGTCGCAGGCATTTTTCAGTGCTGCTTTATGCCGCACATTGGTGATATAAACCTCATCATTAAATTCCAGTTTTCCATGGAAAAACATCGTCTTTATCGTTTCCTCAAGTTCATTGATCCCAAGATGTTCCTTCGCTGAAACAGAAATCACTTTCTTATCCAGCAGCTTTTCCATTTCTTCCCGCGATGTTACCGGAGTAAGATCCGATTTATTGAGCAGTACGATCGCATTGCGATCCTCGATCATTTTTATGATGTCATGGTCTTCTTCGCTTAATTCTCTTGAAGAATCCACAACATAAATGACCAGATCTGCCTCTTTTAAATATTCTTTTGCCTTTGTGACCCCGATCTTTTCCACAATATCTTCGGTGTCACGGATTCCCGCCGTATCTATGATATTTAAACTGATCCCATTTAAATTGATCTGCTCCTCCAGCACATCTCTGGTCGTTCCCGCGACGTCCGTCACGATCGCGCGCTCTTTTCCGACAAGCGAATTTAAAAGCGAAGACTTTCCGGCATTCGGTTTTCCAACAATCACCGTATTGATCCCTTCTTTTAAAAGCTTTCCATTGTCTGCTGTCGCAAGCAGTTTTTCGATCTTTTTTAATTCCGTTTCTACGATCTGATCCAGCTCTTCGCCGTAACCGTCGATATCATAATGCTCAGGATCATCCAGCGCAGATTCGATATACGCGATCTGATGCAGGATTTTTCCGCGGATCTCCTTAATCACATTTAAAACGGATCCTTCTAACTGTTTCATGGAAGTCTTTAACGCAAAATCATTTTTCGCATTGATCACATCCATGACGGATTCCGCCTGGGAAAGATCGATCCTTCCATTCAAAAAAGCGCGCTTTGTATATTCTCCCGGTTCTGCCGGTCTCGCGCCATACTTTATCACAGTCTCCAATATCTTTTTGACTACAAGGACACCGCCATGACAGTCGATCTCTATCGTATCTTCCCTTGTATACGAATTCGGAGCCCGCATCAGAAGCACCATGACCTCATCGATCACCTCATCTCCATCCACAATATGTCCATAGTGAATGGTATGACTTTTCATCTCGGATAATTTTTTTGTTCCGCTTTTGGAGCGGTAAATTTTATCTACGATCGAAAATGCGTCCTCTCCGCTGACGCGCACAATTCCGATCCCGGAATTTGTCATTCCGGTGGCGATCGCAGCAATCGTATCTGTCGTCATAGATTCCTCCCTATGATAGAAAAGGGTGTTTTTAACCGAAGCCGTTTAAAAACACCCTTTATGTTCCTATTTATCTTTCTTTAATGTAACGACCACATGTCTGTGAGGCTCTTCCCCTTCACTGTGTGTAGAAACATATTTATCATTTTGCAAGGTAGAATGAATCACTCTTCGTTCAAAAGGATTCATCGGTTCCAACGAAACCGGACGTTTTGTACGTTTTACCTTATATGCAATGTTCTTCGCAAGATTTTCCAGCGTTTCTTTTCTCCGCTTTCTGTAATCTTCCGTATCCAGTTTTACCTTCACATACTCATCGGTATGACGGTTCAGTGCCAGGCTTGTCAGATACTGAAGGGAATCTAAGGTCTGTCCTCTCTTACCAATCAGGACTCCCATTTCATCTCCCTTTAACTCTACGTTTACCGTATGATTATCCTCTTCCACTTCCACGGAAATGTCCACTGTAAGATCCATCGCATCAAATACCTGCGTTAAGAAGTCTCTGACACAATCTTCCATGGTGAATTTTCTGCGGACACGGATCACCGCCGGTTTGCTTCCGATTCCAAGGAAACCGGAGCTTCCCTTCTCAAGGATCTCAACCTCGATCTGGTCACTCGTTGTACCTAATTTTATCAAAGCCTCTGTTCTTGCATCTTCAACTGTTTTGCCAGTTACTTCAATATAATCCATAGTACTGCCCCCTGACTATTTATTGTTTTTCTCGTTAAATTCCCGTACCATATTCGCTTTTGCCGCCAGGCTGTTCGGATTCGCCTTGCTGGTATACTCGGCAGCTTTTTTTAATTTTTCCTCTTTTTCTTCTTCTGTAAGAGTGGACAGTGTTGTATTTCTTCTGGTACTCATGCGTGCCGCATTGTTGATCTGATTCTCCGCAATGCCCATCTTCTCACGCTTCTTCTTTGCTTTTTCCTGATTCTTAGCAATGATGTCGTCCAGATTTACTTTTTCCATATGCTTGTTGATCAAAAACTGCTGAGCAATTCTGCATACCGCACCTGCGATCCAGTAAATACCAAGACCAACCGGTGTGATAAAACACATAAATGCCATAAATACCGGCATCGTATTGTTCATCATCTTCATCTGTTTTGCCATCTGGTCATTATCGCCACCCGCCTGCGGCATCAGCTTCAAGCTCAACACCTGAGTGATGTAGGAAAATACCGGAACCAGGATCGCTGCGATCAGGATCAGGTATAAATGATTGGAAGCTGCATTCTTAATGATTGCAAGCGGTGTATCGGAAATGTTCATTCCGAGGAAATAATTGAACCCATGCACCGATGTGTTTGTTGTATCGATCACACCGGAGAGATCCGGAAATTTATCCTTTAAGGTATCCCATCCACTGGACGGAAGTTTATAAACAACATCAACAATATAATTATATAACGCGGTCTTATCTTTTACGGTAAAATCCGTCTGTACGCCAAGGTTATAGGTTTCCGTCAGTTTCGTCATGATGTTCTGATAACCGGAAACGTTCATGATCCCGTTTACGAGATCCGCGAACACACCTTTTACACTGCTGACATAAGCAGGTACATTCTGAAATACACGATACAAAGCAAACCAGATCGGCATCTGGACAACTGCCTGTAAACAGCTTCCGGTCGGAGAAATACCGTATTTTTCATACAGTTTCTGTGTTTCTTCCTGCATAGCCATCATGGAAGCCTGATCTTTCCGGTTGCCGTATTTTTTCTGAATTGCCTGAAGTTCCGGCTGCATTTTCTGTGATAATTTAGAAAATTTCTGCTGTTTTAATGTCAGCGGAAACATACACAGATAAATGAGCATGGTAAGTATGATGATCGATAACGCAATACTTTCCACTCCAAATGTATTGGAAAAGAACATATAGATTCCGTTCATGATCCAACCGAAGAAACGCGCGATCGGACCCAGTATCTTTCCGGAATACTGTGTTAATACTATTTCTGTCACAAGAAAGCCCTCCTGAATTTATGGAACTGGATCATATCCACCTTTTGAAAAAGGATTACATCTCAATATTCTCCACGCCGCCAGCGCGCCGCCTTTTACGGCACCATATTTTTCCACAGCCTGCAGTCCGTACGTCGAACAGGTCGGATAATACGGACATTTTGTTGTCTTCAGCGGTGATAAATATTTTCTATAAAATTTAATTAAAGCAATTAAAATTTTTTTCAAAATTATTCCATCTTCTTTTTCATTCAAAGAATTATTTTGTACTGATTATTTTGTGAAGACGTCCAAGGTGTAACAGCGCACTCTCCACTTCATGATACGATGCGCCCTTTGCCGATACCCTTGTGACAACTACAATGTCCAAACCATTATTGAACATGTCCTCGTGTAGTCTGTAACTTTCCCGGATCAAACGGGTAAGATGATGTCTTATAACACTATTTCCTACTTTTTTGCTTACTGATATCCCTATTCTGTTACAATCGGTCTGATTTTCAAGAACATACATGACTAAAAGGCGGTTCGCGTAAGACCTGCCCTTCTTATATACATTCTGAAAATCTCTGTTCTTTTTTAATGATTCCATTCTTTTTCATTCTTGGAAAGAAAGAAGAAAAGACCACAAAAGCTGTGGCCTATGCTGATAATTTCTTTCTTCCTTTTAATCTTCTTGCAGCCAATACTTTTCTTCCGCCTGCTGTACTCATTCTTTTTCTGAAGCCATGCACTCTTTTTCTGGAGCATTTCTTCGGCTGAAATGTCATCTTCATCTTGGTATCCACCTCCTCTATGTTAAAAAACATCATTCTCAATTATATCAAAAAACCCTCTAAAGTCAAGCAAAACCTGCTTTTTTTTCACGTCCCTTATTTTAAAAGGCCGGAAGGTACCTTTCCACATATCAACATGAACACTATATATATAAGGTAGAAACCCATTTTATCTACATTTTGTACTTTTTGTGGACATGCTGTGGATATCCGCTTTTTTCCCTGTTTATATCCTGTTTGTGGGACTTTTCATTTTTCACCCGTTCGCGTCAGTTTGACCTTTAAATTAGCGTGAAAGCCCCTATTCCACATTTTAAACATTTCCCTTATCCCCTGTACCGTTCTTTCATTGCGTGTCTCATACCATCTTTTATCAAGAATTAACAATTGCTTATTTGACACTTTTAGTTTATTATAGAAAGTGTGTTATTTTGCTTTCTGCAATCCAGGGGCGAAATAGCACTTCTTGAGATACATAAAAAATGGAGATGGAACATGGAACAGATTTTAGAAAAATGGGATAAGATTTTACAGGAAGTAAAAGAAGAATATGAACTTACCGAAGTATCCTTCAACACATGGTTAAAACCGCTTTCTGTATCTGATGTACAGGGAGACAAGCTATACATCCTGGTTCCTCTGGAAAAAATGGCACGGGATTTCATTGAAAAGAAATATACGCTTCCGATCAAAGTCGCCGTCGCGAACCAGACCGGACAGGACTATGATATTTCTTTTATTTTGCCGGAGCAGGAGAAAAAGATCAAATCTTCCTATAATAAGAAACCCGCACCGACTTCCGGTACGACCGATATTTCAAATTTAAACCCGAATTATACGTTCGATACTTTTGTCGTCGGCAACAACAACCGTCTGGCCCATGCCGCTTCCCTCGCGGTGGCGGAATCTCCGGGTGAAGTATACAATCCTCTGTTTTTATACGGAGGCGTGGGACTTGGAAAGACGCACCTGATGCATTCCATCGCCCACTTCATTCAGGCAAACCGACCGGATGCCAAGATTTTATATGTTTCTTCCGAGAGTTTTACGAATGAACTGATCGATGCCATCCGTAACGGAAACAATACGGCAATGACAAAGTTCCGTGAAAAATACCGTAACATCGATGTTCTCCTAATCGATGATATTCAGTTTATCATTGGAAAGGAAAGTACGCAGGAAGAATTTTTCCATACCTTTAACGAGCTCTATCTGGCAGACAAACAGATCGTTATATCTTCCGATAAGCCTCCAAAAGATATGGAAACCCTGGAAGAACGGATCCGTTCCCGCTTTGAATGCGGACTTACTGCGGATATCGGTTCTCCGGATTACGAAACACGAATGGCGATCTTACGCCGGAAAACTGAAACGGACAATTTTGAACTGGATGACGATATTTTGAGTTACATCGCGAATAATATCAAATCCAATATCCGTGAACTGGAAGGCGCGCTCAACAAGCTGATGGCATTTTCCAATCTGGTACATACACCGATCACAATGGATCTTGCTGTCCGCGAACTGCAAAACGTCATCTCTCCGGACAAACAAAACGAAGTGACACCACAGCTTATCATCGATGTTGTGTCCGAACATTTTCAGATCACGCCAGAGCAGATGAAATCCAAAAGCCGCAGCAGCGAAATTGCGAAGCCGCGTCAGATTGCGATGTACCTCTGCAAAAACATGACAGATATTTCTTTGGATGGTATCGGATCTCTTTTAGGTGGAAGGGATCACTCTACCATTATTCATGGTATCAAAAAAATCGGTGAGGAATACGAGTCCACTGAGGCAACACGCAGTTTAATCGACACAATTAAGAAGAAAATCAACCCTAATTAACAATTTCGAGTAGTTATCCACAAAAATTGTGGATAACTTGGCAAAAATGTGTGTAAATCTATTGGATATGGTGTGAAAAGTGTATTTTCACTCTCTGTGGCAAAAATCCTTATTCACATCCCATCCAGTTTTCATCCGCATGCTTTTCACATGGTTTTGCCCTTTACATTTTTCTTTAAAGCCTTAATCTATCGTGCTTACGAGAGTTATTAACTTATTAACAACCTCTAAGAATAAGACTTTGAATTACTTTTATAATTATATCTATATGCCAGGAAGGAGTTTTACACATCATGAAATTAATCTGTTCCAAACAAAATTTACTTTACGGAGTTAATATTGTTTCCAAAGCAGTACCGACCCGTACGACGATGGCTATCTTAGAATGTATTTTAATTGATGCTTCTACAAATGAGATAAAACTGACTGCGAATGATATGGAACTTGGAATCGAAACCAAGATTGAAGGTCAGATTGAAGAACGTGGTATCATCGCGCTTGACGCAAAGATCTTTTCCGAGATTGTCCGCAAATTACCGGACAGCGATGTAACGATCGAAACCGACAGTAATTTCAAAACGACGATCACCTGTGAAAAAGCGAAATTCAATATTGTAGGAAAATCCGGTGATGATTTCTCCTATATTCCATTTATTGAACGTAATGAATCCGTTCATATTTCGCAGTTCACCTTAAAAGAAGTGATCCGCCAGACGATCTTTTCCATTGCGGACAATGACAACAACAAGCTGATGACCGGCGAATTGTTTGAGATCAATGAAAATGAACTGAAAGTGGTTTCCCTGGACGGACATCGTATTTCCATCCGCAAGATCCAGTTAAAAGAAAATTATGAGCACAAAAAAGTGGTCGTACCCGGAAAAACATTGCAGGAAGTAAGTAAGATCCTGCCTGGAAACGCGGATTCTGAAGTAGATATTTATATCACGGAAAATCACATTGTATTTGAATTTGACAATACAACGGTCGTATCCCGCCTGATCGAGGGAGAATATTTCAAGATCGAGCAGATGCTTTCCTCGGATTATGAAACAAAAGTAAAGATCAACAAAAGAGAGCTGCTTGACTGTATCGACCGTGCGACACTTCTTGTAAAAGAAGGTGACAAAAAGCCGATCATCATGAATGTGACGGATGACAGTGTACAGTTAAAGATCAATTCTTTCATCGGTTCCATGGATGAGGAGATTGATGTCAAAAAAGACGGAAAAGATATCCTGATTGGCTTTAACCCGAAATTTTTCATTGATGCGCTCCGCGTGATCGATGATGAAGAAGTGGCACTTTACATGGTCAATCCGAAAGCGCCATGCTTTATCAAGGATGACGATGAAACCTATATTTACCTGATTCTTCCGGTAAATTTTAATGCTGCGGCAAATTAAGGATGGGTAAAAAATGAAAGAAGTAAAGATAAAAGATGAATTTATAAAACTTGGACAGGCAATGAAGCTTGCCGGCATGGTTGGATCCGGTGTGGAAGCAAAGATCGTGATCAACGAAGGACAGGTTGAGGTAAACGGTGAAGTGGAATGCCGCAGAGGAAAGAAACTTCATGATGGAGATATCGTTTCTTTTGATGGAGAAATGATAAAGATTGTAGGATGATCTTAAAATCTATTGAATTAAAGAATTTTCGTAATTACGAAGATCTGGATCTGAAATTTGATAGTGGAACTAATATTTTGTTTGGTGATAATGCCCAGGGGAAGACCAATATCCTTGAGGCTGCTTATGTCAGCGGGACGACTAAATCCCACAAGGGCAGCCGCGATAAGGACATGATACGGTTTGGAGAGGATGAATCCCATATCCGCACGATCGTGGAGAAGCAGGGAAAAGAATATCAGCTGGATATTCATCTGAAAAAAAACCGCAGCAAGGGCATTGCAATCAATAAAGTGCCGATCAAAAAGGCGAGTGAATTATTCGGGATCCTGAATATGGTCTTTTTTTCGCCGGAGGATTTAAATATCATAAAAAACGGCCCTTCCGAGCGGAGAAGATTTCTGGATGCCGAGATTTGCCAGTTAGACAAAATCTATTTGTCCGATCTGACCAGATACAACAAGATCCTGATGCAGCGTAACCGGCTGTTAAAGGATATGCAGCACCAGCCGCAGCTGATGGAGACGCTTCCGGTCTGGGACATGCAGTTGGTAGAATATGGCAAAAGGCTGATCCGGCGGAGAAGACAGTTTGTCGAAGAATTAAGTGAGATCGTAACAGGGATACATAGAAATATTTCCGGAAAAAGAGAAGAACTGGTTCTTCGGTATGAACCAAACATAGACGCTGAATGTTTGGAAGATGAGTTAAACCGTGTCCGGGAAAAGGACAGAAAATATGCGCAGACCTCCGTGGGACCGCACAGAGATGACATATCGTTTTTTATCCGCGGGGTGGACATCCGCAAATTCGGTTCCCAGGGACAGCAGCGGACATCCGCGTTATCCTTAAAATTATCGGAGATCGAACTGGTGCGTCAGACGATCCATGACACGCCAGTGCTTCTTCTGGATGATGTATTGTCCGAACTTGACAGCAACAGACAGAATTATTTATTAAACAGTATACACGATATTCAGACCATGATCACCTGTACCGGTCTGGATGAATTTGTAAGAAACAGGTTTCAGATAGACAAAGTTTTTCATGTGATAGATGGACATGTAAGTGAGACAACAGAAATGTAGGGTAGTTTCCGTGAATAGGAGGATTTAGAATGAGTGCTGAATACGGAGCAGATCAAATTCAGATTTTGGAAGGATTAGAGGCAGTTCGTAAAAGACCGGGTATGTACATCGGCAGTACGTCTGCGAGAGGATTGCACCATCTGGTGTACGAGATCGTAGACAATGCGGTAGATGAGGCATTGGCGGGTGTTTGTAAAAATATCTATGTGACCGTCAATGAGAACAATTCCATTACGGTCGAAGATGACGGACGTGGTATTCCGGTCGGAATGAACCATAAAGCAGGAAAATCCGCGCTGGAAGTCGTATTTACCGTGCTGCATGCAGGTGGTAAATTTGGAGGCGGAGGATACAAAGTGTCCGGCGGTCTGCATGGCGTAGGCGCGTCTGTTGTAAATGCGTTGTCAAACTGGCTTACAGTCGAAGTTTATCATGATGGAAAAATCTATTCACAGAGTTACAAGCGCGGAAAAGCGGACGGCGAGGTAAAGGTTACCGGCGAATGTGATATCGCGAAACATGGAACCAAAGTTACGTTCAAGCCGGATGATACGATCTTTGAGGAGACCGTTTATGATTTTGGAACCTTAAAACAGCGTCTGCGTGAGACGGCGTTTCTTACCAAGAATCTGCGCATCGTTTTGCTGGACAAAAGAGAAAATCCGGAGCGTCAGGAAGAATATCACTATGCCGGAGGTATCAAGGAATTTGTCACTTACTTAAACAAGAGCAAAGAAGCTCTTTACGATCAGGTCATTTACTGCGAGGGCACGCGTGACGGAGTTTATGTGGAAGTTGCCATGCAGCACAATGATTCTTTCAATGACACGACATTCAGTTTTGTAAATAATATCATCACGCCGGAAGGTGGTACGCATCTTGCCGGTTTCCGTAATGCCATGACAAAGACATTCAATGCCTATGCCAAGGCAAACAAGATCTTAAAGGATAACGAGCCGCCGCTTACCGGTGATGATATCAGAGAAGGACTTACGGCGATCATCAGTATCAAGATCGAGGAACCGCAGTTTGAAGGGCAGACCAAACAGAAACTCGGAAACAGCGAGGCAAGGGGAGCGGTGGACTCAGTAGTCAGTGAACAGCTTACCTACTTTCTTGAGCAGAATCCGGCAATCGCAAAGACGATATGCGAAAAATCACTGCTTGCGCAGCGCGCGAGAGAAGCAGCGAGAAAAGCGCGTGATCTGACCAGAAGAAAAACGGCGCTTGAGGGAATGTCTCTGCCTGGAAAATTAGCGGACTGCTCAGATAAAGATCCGAAAAACTGCGAGATCTTTATCGTCGAGGGAGATTCCGCCGGTGGTTCCGCAAAAACAGCGAGAAGCCGTGCAACACAGGCAATCCTTCCGCTTCGAGGAAAGATCTTAAACGTAGAGAAAGCGAGACTGGACAAGATTTACGGCAATGCGGAGATCAAGGCGATGATCACTGCGTTTGGAACCGGAATCCATGAGGATTTTGATATTTCCAAACTTCGTTACAACAAGATCATCATCATGACCGATGCCGATGTCGACGGTGCGCATATCAGTACACTGATGCTCACCTTCTTATACCGTTTTATGCCGGAACTGATCAAACAGGGACATGTATACCTGGCACAGCCGCCTCTTTACAAGATCGAAAAGAACAAAAACGTATGGTATGCCTACAGTGATGAGGAATTAAATAAAATTTTAACTGAGATTGGACGTGACGGAAACAACAAGATCCAGCGTTACAAAGGTCTTGGTGAGATGGATGCGGAACAGCTCTGGGAGACAACCATGGACCCGGAGAAACGTATTTTGAAAAAAGTAATCGTAGACGAGGAATCCTCTTCCGAAATTGATGTTACCTTTACCACCTTGATGGGAGATAAAGTAGAGCCAAGAAGAGAATTTATAGAAGCGAATGCAAAATACGTTCAGAATCTGGACGTATAGGAGGTTTAGGTAAATGGATGATAAAGTTTTTGATCAGATTCATGAGGTTGACTTAAAGAAAACAATGGAATCCTCTTACATTGATTACGCCATGAGCGTTATCGCGTCCCGCGCGCTGCCGGATGTAAGAGATGGTTTGAAGCCGGTACAGCGAAGAGTGCTGTATTCCATGATAGAATTGAACAACGGTCCGGATAAGCCACATCGAAAATGCGCCCGTATCGTCGGTGATACCATGGGTAAATATCACCCGCACGGTGACAGCTCTATTTACGGAGCACTTGTAAATATGGCACAGGACTGGTCTACGAGATATCCGCTTGTAGACGGTCATGGAAACTTTGGTTCTGTCGATGGCGACGGAGCCGCTGCCATGCGATACACAGAAGCGCGTTTGAGTAAGATCTCCATGGAAATGCTTGCGGACATCAACAAAGATACCGTGGATTTCATGCCAAACTTTGATGAGACGGAGAAAGAGCCGGTCGTACTTCCGGCGCGCTTTCCGAATCTTTTGGTAAACGGAACAACAGGTATCGCCGTAGGTATGGCAACCAACATACCGCCGCATAATCTGCGCGAAGTCATAAACGCCGTGGTAAAGATCATCGATAACCAGGTAAAAGAGGACCGCGGCACCGATATTGAGGAACTGCTCGAGATCGTAAAAGGACCGGATTTCCCGACCGGAGGCATGATCCTCGGAACTACAGGAATCAACGAAGCATACCGCACCGGCCGTGGAAAAGTGCGTGTCCGCGCGGTGACCAATATCGAGCCGATGCAAAACGGAAAGAACCGTATCGTAGTAACGGAGCTTCCGTACATGGTAAACAAGGCAAGACTGATCGAAAAAATAGCGGAGCTTGTCAAAGACAAAAAGATTGACGGGATCACGGATCTGCGTGATGAGTCGGATCGTCAGGGTATGCGTGTATGTATCGAACTGCGCCGTGACGCAAATCCGAACGTGGTATTAAATCTTTTATTTAAACATACACAGCTGCAGGATACCTTTGGTGTGACCATGCTTGCGCTGGTAAATAATGAGCCGAAGGTATTAAATCTCGGCGAAATGTTGAATTATTATCTGCTGCATCAGGAAGAAGTCGTAACCAGACGTACCAAATACGACTTAAACAAAGCAGAAGAAAGAGCCCATATCTTAAAGGGCTTACTGATCGCGCTTGATAATATCGACGAAGTGATCAACATCATCCGCTCCAGCAAGAACGCGCAGGAAGCAAAAGACCGTTTGATCGAGCGTTTCGCGTTATCCGATGCGCAGGCACAGGCGATCGTAGATATGCGTCTGCGTGCGCTGACCGGTCTGGAAAGAGAGAAGATCGAGACCGAGTATGCAGATCTTATGGCAAAGATCGAGGAATTAAAGGCAATCCTTGCGGACAAGAAAAAACTGCTCGGCGTGATCCGGGAAGAAATCCTTGCGATCGCTGACAAATACGGGGATGACCGAAGAACATCCATCGGATATGATGAATATGATATTTCCATGGAGGATCTGATTCCGGTGACCAATACCGTGATCACAATGACAAAACTCGGTTATATCAAGCGTATGAGCGTGGACAATTTCCGCAGCCAGCACCGCGGCGGCAAAGGAATCAAGGGTATGGAGACGATAGAGGACGATTACATCGAGGAACTTCTGATGACGACCTCCCACCATTATCTGATGTTCTTCACCAATATGGGAAAAGTATACCGTATGAAAGCCTATGAGATTCCGGAAGCGGGAAGAACCGCAAGAGGAACGGCAATCATCAATCTTTTACAGCTGCAGCCGGATGAAAAGATCACGGCAGTTATCCCGATCCGTGAGTACAAAGAGGGAAATTACCTGTTTATGGCAACGAAAAACGGTATTGTCAAAAAGACACCGATCACCGATTACGCAAATGTCAGAAAGACCGGACTTGCGGCGATCAATCTTCGCGATGACGACCAGCTGATCGAGGTCAAGAAAACAGATAACAACAAAGATATCATTTTAGTTACCAAATTCGGACAGTGTATCCGGTTCCATGAGACGGATGTCAGAAGTACCGGAAGAACATCCATGGGTGTTATCGGTATGAATCTGACGGACGGCGACGAAGTAGTCGGCATGCAGATGAACACGCAGGGAGACGCGCTTCTTATCGTTTCCGAAAAAGGTCTTGGCAAGGCAACACTTATGACCGAATTTACACCGCAGAACCGTGGTGGAAAAGGTGTGAAGTGCTACAAGATCACCGAAAAAACCGGAAATATCATCGGTATCAAGGCGGTCAACCAGGACAGCGAGATCATGCTCATCACAACCGAGGGAATCATTATCCGTATGAAAGTGGAGGACATTTCACTGCTTGGAAGAGTTACCTCCGGTGTGAAGCTGATCAATATGGATGATGACATCACGGTTGCCAGCATTGCGAAAGTAAGAGAGGATAAATCCCTTACCACGCAGGAAGAAACAGAAGACACCGAAGAAGCAGAATCTGAAAACGAAAAATAAAAACTTAAAAATCCGACAGCCTGTGCCCGCAGGCTGTCGATTTCAAAATAAATGAAAAAATTTATCTTGAAATTAGGGGAGAAAATAAAATGCCAACAACATTATATGAAGTATTGTGGATTTTTATTATTTACGCATTTATTGGCTGGTGCTCCGAGGTTTCCTATGCGGCAATGGATCGGGGAATATTTGTAAACCGCGGATTTTTAAACGGTCCGTATTGTCCGATCTATGGGATCGGTGTGCTTACGGTCATTGTTATACTGACGCCGCTCAAAAGAAATCTGCTCCTGCTATATGTGGGTTCCTTTTTTCTTACGTCCATCTTGGAATTTTTGACAGGTTTTATCTTAGAAAAAGTGTTTCACAACAAATGGTGGGATTATTCCAATAAGCCATGCAATATCATGGGGTATGTCTGCCTCAAATTTTCAATTTTCTGGGGATTTGCGTGTACCTTTATTATGCTCATCATTCACCCGATTATTTATGCATTCATACGATATCTTCCAAAAACACCGGGAATCGTATTACTTGTGCTGATTTTATGCGTATTTGTCACCGATTGCTGCGTATCGGTAGCAACGATCTTGAAATTCAATAAGCGGCTTGCTGCGATCAATGAAATATCGAAAAAGATACATGTGATATCCGATCAGATCGGAGAAAATATCTATGAAAACGTGACGGATGCGCTGGAGAAAAAAGAAAAATTTGAAGAAGACCACGAAGATTTGTTAAATGAGATCGAAGACAAAAAGCTGATCTTAAATGAAAATGTAGATGAACTGAAAGGTCAGATCGAAAATCTGAATCAGGAATATAAACGGCTGTTGGAAGAGAAAAAATATGGCTTCGAGCGTCTGTTGAAGGCCTTTCCGGATATGAAGTCGAGAGAAAACAATGAGATACTCGCAACCATGAAAAACATACATCTGAAATCACTCAGGGAAAAAATGAAAAAATTCAGAAAGGACAAAGAAGCATGATAAGAACGATAGACACAGCACAGATTACGTCAAACATCAAAGAAATGTGCATCCACGCCAATCATTACCTGTCGTCCGATATGGAGGACGCGTTGAAAAATGCGGAGTCCACGGAAAAATCGCCACTTGGAAAAAAAATTTTAGGACAGCTCGAAGAGAATCTTGAGATAGCGGATAAAGAAGTGATCCCAATCTGCCAGGATACCGGTATGGCTGTCATTTTTATGGAAATCGGACAGGATGTCCATTTTGAAGGGGAAAATTTAGAGGACGCGATCAATGAGGGCGTGCGCCAGGGATATACGGAGGGATATCTCAGAAAATCAGTGGTAAAAGATCCGATCCTCCGCGAAAATACCAAAGACAATACGCCGGCAATCGTACACTATTCCATTGTCCCGGGTGATAAAGTAAAGATCACGGTTGCGCCGAAGGGATTCGGAAGCGAAAATATGAGCAGGATCTTCATGTTAAAACCGGCAGATGGAATCGAAGGAGTAAAAGAGGCAATCCTTACAGCAGTAAGAGATGCCGGACCGAATGCCTGTCCGCCGATGATCGTCGGTGTAGGAATCGGAGGAACCTTTGAGAAATGTGCGCTGCTCGCAAAAAAGGCACTGACGAGAAATGTAAACGAACATTCCAAAATAGATTATGTAAAAGATCTCGAAGAGGAAATGTTAGAAAAGATCAACCGTCTCGGTATCGGACCGGGAGGACTTGGCGGAACAACGACCGCACTTGCTGTAAATATCAACACATATCCGACTCATATTGCCGGTCTTCCGGTAGCAGTCAATATCTGCTGCCATGTAAACCGCCATATCGTGCGAGAACTTTAGAATCGGCAGGAGGGAGAAAAAAGATGGATAAGTATATCAAAACACCGATCACAGAACAGATAACAGCAGATCTGCACGCGGGTGACTATGTATATATTACGGGAACCATCTATGTGGCGAGAGATGCGGCGCATAAACGTATGATGGAAGTCTTGGATGCGGGAAAAGAACTTCCGATCCCGATCAAAGACGCAACGATCTATTATATGGGACCTTCACCTGCAAGAGAGGGACGGCCGATCGGTTCTGCGGGTCCGACCACAGCCAGCCGTATGGATAAGTACGCTCCGAGACTGCTCGATCTCGGGGAAAAGGCAATGATCGGAAAAGGAAAAAGAACAAAAGAAGTCATCGAAGCAGTTGTGCGCAATCACGCGGTCTACTTTGCCGCAGTGGGTGGTGCCGGTGCCCTGCTTTCAAAATGTATCACAAAATCAGAGGTTGTCTGTTATGATGATCTAGGAGCAGAGGCAATCCGAAAACTGGAAGTAGAGAATTTTCCGGTTATCGTGGTAGTCGATTCTGAGGGAAATAACCTCTATGAAACCGCAATATTAGAGTGGGCGCAGGAAAAATAGAGAAAAAATAAAATAAGTGATTGACAAAAGGAAAATTATTTAGTAATATAATCTATGCGTCACAAAGACGCAGGATAATTTCATAGTAATTCATATGTTCAGGAGAAATACTCAAGAGGCTGAAGAGGCGCCCCTGCTAAGGGTGTAGGTCGGGTAACCGGCGCGAGGGTTCAAATCCCTCTTTCTCCGCTTAATGTATGAAAAGAAAATGAAAATTATTTCAAAAAAGTTCTTGACAATGAGAAAAACCTGTGATAGGATATAGAAGTTGTCGCTGAGAACAACAAATAAAAGGACATTGAAAACTGAACAGTGAAATAACCTTGAAAGATTCGTAAGAGAATAATTCAAAGAACGCGATTCAAATGCAGAATCGCAGCGTTTTCAAAAGAAGACGCACCCAAAAACAGTAACGGTCCTTCGGGACTGGATACGGAAATTTAGCCAAGCTAAATTCTGAAAGAATCAACTTTTAAACATGAGAGTTTGATCCTGGCTCAGGATGAACGCTGGCGGCGTGCTTAACACATGCAAGTCGAACGAAGCACTTTGCTTGATCCCTTCGGGGTGATTGCTTTG
>NZ_JACOQH010000008.1:0-152819 GCF_014297335.1 Roseburia yibonii | reverse complement strand
CAGGACATGGCAGTTGCCAATATGTACCGGGTATGGGATTACGGACCACTGATCGAGGCGTATGATCTGTATTACACACTTGAACAGGCACAGAGCGGTTATATCACAGAGGAGGAACTCTTGAGCCACGCAAAGGCAACGGATGAGGAGGACGGAGAAATTCCAGGCGGCGATCACGCTGAGCAGGGCAATTCCTTCCGGGTGATGGACTATGCCACAACAGACTTTACAGGCTTTACAGCGGATGGCAGTGTGACGGAGACGTACCTTGCGACAGACAGTGTGGGAAACCGGACGAGGTATAAGATTACGGTTCATATTACGGACAGTGCGCCACAAAAAGTCCTGCCCTCGGGGACGACACGTTTTATTTCGGCAAAATATTACAGCAGGGCGTCAGAAGAGGGTGGTTTAAGGGAAACGTCCATCTGGAAGCAGGATCCGGACTATCAAAACGCGTTGGAGCAGACATTTGCCAATCAGCAGAACAAAAATGCAGTCATAACGTATCAGTTTGATCACGATACGATCTGTGCAATGCGGGAGGCTCTTTACGCAGCCCCGGATCCTATGGATAAAGAGAACTTAACTGAGTTTTATAAAAAATTTATGGTTCAGAATCAAAAATAAAAAAGGAATCAAAAACGGTCAGGACATAATTTCATGTCCTGACCGGAGATCGTGTGCTTATAAATCTGCCGTTTGTTCTGATTTTTCCGGCATCGTAAGAAGAATTTTCTCCACACGGTTTTTATCCATTTTTTTCACAAAGAAAGTAAACCCGTCTTTTGTGGTGATAACCTCACCTTCTTTTGGAAAATGATCTAACAGACCGATCACATAACCACCAACCGTATCATAATCTTCGGATGAAAATGGAAGATCAAGTGTTTCACACAGATCATCTAAATTCATGGAACCGGAGACCAGATATTCATGCTTGCTTATTTTTGTCAGATCGGCTTCTTCATTTGCATCATATTCATCCCGGATGTCTCCGACAATCTCTTCGATCAGGTCTTCGAGTGTGATCAGACCGACAGTAGTTCCGTACTCATCTAAAACGATCGCGATGTTGATGGAATTCTTTTTCATTTCGTGAAAAAGTTCTGCTGTATTTTTGTGCTCATAAGTGAAAAACGGTTCCCGCATGAGCGCACGGATCGAAAACTGGCTGGTGTCGGTTAAAAGCAGAAGATCCTTGATGTTTAAGATACCGACAACATTGTCTGTCGTGTCTTCATAAACCGGAAGACGGGTATACTGACACTCACGGAAGATGGCAAGCAGGTCATCGTAAGAGCAGTTGACCGCCACCATGGTCATATCGATACGGGGAACCATGATTTCTTTTGCCTGCGCGTCATTAAAATCAAAGACATTATTGATGATCTCGTGTTCTTCAGATTCGATAATACCGTTTTCATGTCCGACATCCACGATGGTCCGCAGTTCTTTTTCCGTCATCTGTTTGGCTGCGCTGTTCGGATCAATACGGAAGAGTTTCAGTAACAGAAAGGACAGGGCGTTTACGATGTAGATGACCGGTGTAAGAATGGTCATCAGAAATGCGATCACGCCGGAATATGCCATGGCAAGTTTGTCAGCATATAAAGTGGCAAGGTTTTTTGGAGAAATTTCTCCAAAGATCAAGATCAAAAGTGTGAGAATACCGGTTGCGATTCCGACTCCGACACTGCCAAAGAGCTTTAACGCCAGTGACGTGGAAATGGACGAAGCGGAAAGGTTTACGATATTGTTACCGATCAAAACAGCGCTTAACATCTTGGAAGAATTGTCTGTCACGGCAAGTACCCTTGCAGCGCGCTTGTTGCCCTCGTCCGCCAGTGTCCGCATACGGATGCGGTTTACTGTGGTAAGGGAAGTTTCTGCGGAGGAAAAAAACCCGGACAGCAGTAATAAAATAATAAGACAGATTAATTGTATGATTTCAGTTGTCTGCAATAAAAAAACACCTCGCGAAATTTGTGATAGAAATTATTGTAAAGTGGCATAATAGTCATAAATCGGATTTAAGTCTACTTCTGTAGTAACCGTCTCAACCGGATCAGTCCCGGAGTTTTGGGTATAATTGTAAACAGAATATCCGGCCCAGAAAAGGATTGCGGCACATAAAATGCATCCGCCGGCTTTCTCCAGATTGAGAAGACGTTTTTCTCTTTTCATGATCTGTTTGCGGTTTGCTTTCTCTTTTTTATAACGATCGACTTTTTCCTGACTCATAATAGTGATTCTCCTTTTAATACAAGATAAGGATTATTATACACTATCTTGGGGACTTTGGGTTGATAAATTTAAAAAATTACCTTAAAATTGTATAAAAAAGAAAAGGAAGAAAGATTATGCGAAAAGGAATCATTTTTGATATGGACGGCACATTATGGGACTCCGCGCCACAGGTGGCAGAATCCTGGAACCGGGTGATCGAGGAGAAATATCAGGATATCAATGTCCACATTACGACAGAGGATATGTATCGTGTCATGGGAAAAACGATGGATGTTCTGGGAAAGATCATTTTCCCGGATGTGGAGGATGCACGCAGGGAAAAAATATTACTTGACTGTTATAAATATGAAAATGAATATCTCAGTATGCATGGAGGAAAATTATATCCGGATCTGGAGGACGTGTGGAAACAGCTTGGCAGGGACTATGATCTGTATATTGTGAGCAACTGCCAGACGGGATATATTGAAGCATTCCTTGATTTCTTCGGATTCCGCCATTATATCAAAGATATGGAATGTTATGGAAATACCGGAAAAAACAAAGGATATAACATACGTCTTGTGGTGGAGCGCAATCAGATCAAAGATCCGGTTTATGTGGGAGACATCGAGGGCGATTACGAGGCAAGTAAAGAAGCCGGAGTGAAGTTTATCCATGCGGCATATGGATTTGGCACGATCCGGGATGAGGTACCGGAGATCCATGCGTTGAAGGAACTTCCGGCGGTTGCCGATAAAGTGACGGCGTAACACATTTGTGAGTCGGTGAGGAGAAGATATGAACAGGATCGTAAGGGGAATTTTATATGCCAGTTCACTGCTTTTGGTGATACTGGTATTCGTGCTTGGCTATCAGAAAGTCCATGAAAAGACGACGGATGAGATGGCAGAAACGCAGACGACAACAACAGAGCAAAAAACGGAGCAGACAACCGGACAGGCGCAGGAACAGATACAGGAGCCGGAGCAGACGACGGAGGCGGAACCGGCAACTGAGACAGAAACGGAAGAAGGCGAAAATATTGTATCTTCTGCGGCAACGACACTGGTATTTACCGGAGATATCTTAATTGGAAACAGTGTGTCTGCGAATTACAGCGCAAAAGGGATCGATGGGATTTTGTCCGGGCAGATGAAGGAACTGTTAAACGGCGCGGATATCACGATGGTCAATGAGGAATTTCCATTTGGTACCGGCGGCGTGGCGATGGAGGACAAACAGTATACCTTTCGCGTGAACCCATCTTATGTGGCTGCATTTGGTGACATGGGTGTGGATGTCGTGTCGCTGGCAAACAATCATATTCTGGATTACGGACCGCAGGCGTTAGAGGAGACATTTGCGGTTTTGGATGACGCCGGTATCCGTTACGCCGGTGCGGGCGAAGATAAAGCGCGCGCAATGGAGCCGCAGATCATAGAAGTGAACGGGAAAAAATTTGGATTTCTCGCGGCATCCCGCGTGATCCCGGTGGCTTCGTGGAACGTCGAAAACCAGACACCTGGAGTGTTTGCAACCTATGATGCTGCCGCACTTAACGCAAAGATCGGGGAAACAAAAAAAGAATGTGACTATCTGACCGTGTATGTACACTGGGGGCTGGAGCATAAAGAGTATCCGGAGGATTATGAACATACGCTGGCGGAGGGCTATGTAAATGCGGGAGCGGATCTTGTGATCGGCAGCCATCCGCACTGCCTTCAGGGTGTGGAATACATAAATGGAAAACCGGTGTTTTACAGTCTTGGCAATTTCCTGTTCGGGCAGGACGGAAATACCGCAGCAGTAAAAGTTACAGTTGCGCCGGATGGAACAGCGCAGTACGCATTTGTTGCGGCAAAGGAAGAAGGAGCCTGCACGAGAGAACTTACCGGTGAGGAGGCAAAGAGCCTGTATGATTATCTGCAAAGCATCTCCTTTCAGGTATCCGTTGATGAAAATGGCATAGTGCGGGAAGAGTGAAAATAAAATACAAAAAAGATGTGTGACAGGAAACAGATTTGGACGAAATTGCGCAGAATGTGGGAAATGAAACAGATCCGAAACTGGAAAATCTTTTGAACCTTGCACTGGATGCAACGCAGGAAGAATTGCGGAAATCCGGGGATTTAAAGACCGGGTATGACCCGGAAGACAATGTATGGGAACTGATCATAAAGTATCAGGGATCATTAGATGAGCTGAAGGAGCAGATCCCCCGGATCCGTGTAATACCGCTTCTTCGCGGATATGCTGTTTTATATGTGGAACAACAGTATGTAGAGCGGGTCGCGGAATTTGAAAATGTTTTATATGTTGAAAAACCAAAGCGGCTTTACTTTGCGCTGGACCGGGCGGTCAGAGAAGCGTGTATTAATTCCTTCCAGAGCCTTGGGGATCGCCGGAATCAGGATTTAAGAGGCAGGGGGATCCTCGTCGCGGTGCTTGACGGCGGGATTGATTACACGCATCCGGATTTCCGGAATCCGGATGGCACGACAAGGATTCTTGCGTTGTGGGATCAGACGATCACTGCGGGACCTGCACCGTATACCTACGGGATAGGGACGGAGTACAGCAGAGAGACGATCAATGCGGCGCTTGCAAGCGAAGAACCGGCGGAGCGGGAACGCATCTGTCCAAGCAGGGATATTTCCGGTCATGGGACACATGTGACCGGCATTGCGGCAGGCAATGGCAGGGCATCCGGCGGACGCTATACGGGGGTGGCACCGCAGAGTGATCTTATCATTGTAAAACTCGGGAATGCCACGGCGGATTCCTTTCCCCGGACGACGCAGCTTATGATGGCTTTGGATTATGTCCTGCGAAAATCCCTGGAGTACAATATGCCGATCGCGGTCAATATCAGTTTTGGCAACAGCTATGGGTCCCACAGCGGGGATTCGCTGCTTGAGACATTTATCAATGATGTCGCCGGAGTGGGGAGAACGGTGATCGTGACAGGGGCAGGAAACGAGGGAAGCGCAGACGGTCATACATCCGGCAGATTTGAACCGCAGATCCAGGCGCGTCCCGGACAGACGTCAAAAAAAATCGAATTTGCAGTCAGCGAGTACGAGCAGAGTTTCAGTATACAAATCTGGAAATCGTATGTGGATGATATTGCAGTTTCCATCAAAGGACCATCCGGCGAGGGCGCAGGCCCCTTAAAACAGATCCAGGGGCCGCAGCGGTTTCGCATCGGAAATACCAGACTGCTTGTCTATTATGGAGAGCCGAGCCCGTACAGTCCTTATCAGGAGATCTATCTGGATTTTCTGCCGGTCGCAAATTATGTTGACAGCGGGATCTGGAGCATAGAACTGTATCCGGGGCGGATCGTGCAGGGCGAGTATCATCTGTGGATGCCGGGAAAAGAAGTACGAAATCCGGCGACCGGTTTTTTGTATCCAACTGAAGGGACGACACTTACGATCCCCGCAACGGCGGCAAAAAGTATTGCGGTTGCCGCGTATGATGCCATCTATGACCAACTTGCGGATTTTTCCGGGCGAGGGTACACGAGGGCAACCAATCAGATCAAACCGGATCTGGCGGCACCCGGGGTTGACATTACCGCACCTGCGCCGGGCGGAGGATATACGAAAAAGACCGGGACATCGATGGCGGCGCCGTTTGTGACAGGGAGCGCGGCATTACTGATGCAGTGGGGGATTCTGTACGGAAATGACAGCTTCCTTTACGGGGAAAAAGTGAGGGCGTATCTGCTGCGCGGCGCAAGACAGATTCCTGCGTTAAATGAGTATCCGAATCCGATCCTAGGCTGGGGCGTGCTGTGTCTGAGGGACAGTCTGCCCAGGTGATGGAATTTTCTGGCGCAGAGAATAAAAAATATGATACACTAAAAGAAGTACGGGGAATTACAAATGGGGAGTGAAAAATGAACTGGAAGATACTAAACATAGAGCCGACATCGGATAAAGACCGCATCCGTCAGGCGTATGCGAAAGAAGTAAAATGCTGGCACCCCGAGGAGCATCCAAAGGAATTTCGGATGCTCCAGGAGGCATACCGCGAGGCACTGCGGTTGGCGGATCAGGCAGATCCCCGGGATGAAATACGCTTTGTCCCGGAAGATATAAGCCAGAGCGGTGTGAGGGAGCCGCAGTTTCGTCAGGATTTACAGGCAAAACCAGAGGAACCGGAGCGGGAACAGCCGGTTTTTGAAAAAGAGCCAGACTGTCCGGAACCGGAATGGAAGGTGAACGGGCGGCCTGCGGTGTGCGCAGAGGAACGCCGCGATTATATAAGGCGCACGGAAGAGTTCTTAGGACAGTGCAGGGAACTCATCGGAAATGAGATCTATGCCAATGAACTTGGAAGCTGGGAGTATCTTTTTGACCGGGAATCCGGACAAAAGCTGTATGGACAGCCGCGTTTCTGGTATGAGATTGCGGTATTTATCGATGACATACAAAAAGTGACGGTGTGGCAGATGGATGCCGCAGTCCGCTGGTATCTGTGGCAGTTTGCGGGGCAGCAGATCCAGAATGCCGAAGTGCTTCTATTTTTAAAGAAAGCGCTGAAGGTCAGAAAATCCGATCGGGGCAGTTATGAACAGGCAGAAGCGGATCAGGATCGGAAAGAAGACATGTATGCGCTGATGCGCGAGCATGATCTTGACAAAAAGAAAAAAGCGGATCAGATCGCGAAGCTGCGGGATAAAAAAGAGACGGGCAGGGGTCGTTCCACATGCATGGGGTTCCTGTTTCTGCTCGCAATTTTTGTTGTGATACGGATCATACTTGCGTGCTATGGCAAGAACCGGCAGGAAGAGCAGAGCCAGCCCGCGCCGCCTGTGATGGATTATGAACAGTACAACGAATATATCAAACAGCAGCAGTCGCAGATCGACCAGCAGAAGATCGATGAAATGCTGGATGCCATGCAGTCGATACAGGTGACGGAGCAGGAAGCAACAGAAAACTGAGTTACATAGGAGGAATGTGTTATGAATATACAAATGCAGGTCGCAGGACTGTTCATTATGCTGATCCTGTTATATTTTTCGCTGAGGCAGCAGATGGTAGGTCTGTACTCCGAGACGATGTTTTTGCGGGTGCTGTCCGTTACGATCCTGTGCGTGTGCCTGGATATCGCATCCGTGGTCGCGATCGTATATGAAGACCGGATCCCACGGCTTGTGCTGGAGTCCATCTGTAAAAGTTATGTGGTATCGCTTGTGTGGGTCGGCTTTTTCGGGCTGGTCTATACCTGTCTGGATATCTACGCGAAAGACCGGTATAAAAAGATTCTGTATGGATATGCGGCGGTCGTGCTTGGGGCATCGGTGTTGATCTATCTTTTGCCGATCCATTATTATTACGATGGAGAAGCGGTTTACACTTACGGACCGAGTGATATCGCAACCTACTTTTTTGCAGTGTTATTTGTACTGATTACCCTGTATCAGGTGATCCGGCACGGAGATCAGATGAATCCGAAGCGGCGGAGCGCGGTGCGAACCTGGATGATCGTATGGATCATCGCTGCGGCAACACAGTTTTTTAACAGCAGACTGCTGTTAGTCGGCTACGCGACAGCGCTTGGCATGATGATCCTGTTTTTTGAACTGGAAAATCCCGAAGCGAATCTGGACCGCGAGACCGGAGCGTTCAATTCGCATGCGCTGTTAGAATATATGCGCCAGGAATACGAAAAAGATCATACATTCGCGGTGCTGTTGATCTCACTTGGACAGTATCAGTCCTCCGGGCTTGCGATCCGGCAGGTGGAGTTTGTCCTGCGCTGGATCGTGAAATATCTGCAGTCCATATCCGGGATCAAAGTATTTAAAAATGTAGAGCGTGAACTGGTGGTGGTATGTCCGGATGAAGAAACCCTGGAACATGCGCTGGAAAAGATAAAGGAGCGTTTTGAGGGAGCGTGGAATATTGAGGAAGACGGAAAAGGCGGGACGGTGACATTGGAGCCGGTCTATCTGATAATGCCGGACAGCACGGTCGCGAGAGGCGCGGAGGAAGTTTTTCACCTGTTTAAATACTTTAAAGTAGAAAACGACAAAATGGGAAAGGACAATACGATCCGTATTGACCGGGAGATGGTGCGTGAAAAGCGTGACCGGGAAGACATGCAGGAGCGGATCCTCGCTGCGCTAACAGAAGATCGTATCGAGGTGTTTTACCAGCCGATCTATTCCACGAAGAAAAAATGCTTTGTGTCGGCGGAAGCACTCGTGCGGATACGGTGCGCGGATGGCAGTATTCTGCCGCCCGGAAAATTCATTCCGGTTGCGGAGCAGACAGGGCTGATCTCGCAGCTCGGTGAGACCGTCTTTGAAAAGACCTGCCGTTTTATAAAAGAACAAAACCCGAGACAGTATGGGATCGAATATATCGAAGTAAATCTGTCGGTGCGCCAGTGTGAGACAAGAGATCTTGCGAAGACGTATATACAGATCATACAAAAATACGGCGTGGATCCGGCAATGATCAATCTTGAGATCACAGAGACCGCCTCGATTCTTGCCCGCAAAATACTGGTGGAGAATATGCAGATTCTGATCCGCCAGGGCGTGAGCTTTTCACTGGATGATTTCGGAAACGGGCAGTCAAACTTAAACTATATTGTGGACATGCCGGTTTCAATCGTAAAATTTGACCGGGATATGAGCCAGGCGTATTTTGAAAATAAAAAGGCAAAATTTGTGATGGAAGCCGCCATGCAGATGATACACGACATGAAACTGAAGATCGTGTCGGAGGGCATTGAGACCAGAGAACAGATGGAGACGATCACAGAACTTGGAATTGATTACATTCAGGGCTATTACTTTTCAAAACCGATACCGGAAAAAGAATTTTTGAAATTTATCCGGGAACGAAATGCTTTTTAAAATATTGACGGTGTTTTTGGCATATGTTATAATACAGGAAATATTAGGGAGTAGTTCGCATCTGTCATGCAGATGTTGTACTTTTCGTCATCACGTTATTTAAACAGAAATAACCGGATGGTACACTTGAGAGAGGAACGAGACTTTTATTGTACGTTTATCGTACAATAAAAGTCTCGTTCTTTTTTTGTACTAGCGACGAGGAAAATAGACGTGGGCTTGCACAGACGCCTATTTGACGACCGCTGATCAGAGATGGGATGCACGAAGCGCATCCCGTCTCTGTACTAGCGACGAGGAAAATAGAAAGCAAAAGGAGAAAAAGATGCATATCGAGTGGATGATCTGCTATATCAAAAAGCAGGATGGAAAAAAGTGGGACAAAAAATCAGAGCATAGCAGAGCCGTTCCGTGAGAAGACAGAGAGGAAAATTATGGGAAGAGCGAAAATCATATATACAGTAGATCCGGATCATTTTAAGGCAGACACGATGGAGCAGTTTATTCTTGGCGGAATGGATATTGCGAGATGCGTCTGCATGCAAAAAGAAAAGGAAGAACAGAGCCGTTTTGTAAAACAGGTCGGTGATTTTTTCAAGAAAAGAAAAAAGCCGGTGGAGATCATGCTGGATCTGTCAGATCGGACAGAAGCTGACTGGGAAGATACATCAGAGAGTTTCTTTGAGATAGCGCAGAGTGTAAAGGTGATTTTAATGCCTTTTTTTGAGAAGCCGGAGAGGAGGAAAGAGATCCGGGATCTGTTAAAAAAACAGGGGGGACAACAGATTTTACTGATCACAAAAGTGGAAAACGATCAGATGAAACCATATGTGGACGCGGCATTGCGGGAGATGGATGGGATCATGGTCGGGAAGGGAGTGGAGCCGTCTTTTGGCAGACAGATGATGCAAAGAGCCTGGGAAGAGAAAAAAATTCTGGTGACGGCAACACAAATGTTAAATTTTCGTAAAAAAGGAGACAGTATATGAAAGCATACTGGAATTGTGAGGCAGAAGAACTAAAGAAAAACTTTCAGGTGTCGGAAGAAGGACTTTTACCGGCACAGGTGGAAGCGATCCGCCGGGAAAAAGGAGAGAATGTATTACAGGAAGGAAAAAGAAAAAGTGTGGCGGCGGTGTTTGCGCAGCAGTTTTGCGACCTGCTCGTTGTGATCCTGATCATCGCCGCAGTCATTTCCATGTTTTCCGGAAATGTAGAGAGCACGGTTGTAATCCTTCTTGTGCTTGTGATGAATGCGGTGCTTGGAACCGTCCAGCACGTTAAGGCGGAACGGTCATTGGAAAGCCTGAAAAAACTGTCCGCGCCGAGCGCAAAAGTGATGCGTGGCGGAATCAAACAGGAAGTTCCTTCAAGGGAGATCGTCCCCGGGGACATTGTTCTTTTGGAGGCGGGAGACATGATCGTGGCGGATGGCAGGATCTTACATAACTATTCGCTTCAGGTCAATGAGAGTTCCCTGACCGGGGAATCTACGAATGTGGAGAAAAATGACGCGGTGATCGAGGGTGATGTGGCACTCGCAGACCGGAAGAACATGGTGTATTCCGGCAGTCTTGTTACATACGGAAGAGCCGAGGTGCTTGTCACGGCAACCGGAATGGAGACGGAGCTTGGCAGGATCGCGGGACTTATGAACGCGGCAAAAGAAAGAAAAACGCCATTGCAGGTCAGCCTGGACGAATTCAGCAGCAAGCTTGCGGTACTCATCATGATCGTCTGCGCGCTGGTATTCGGGCTCTGCATTTACCGGAGGATGGCGCTTCTGGACGCGTTTATGTTTGCGGTGGCGCTTGCGGTCGCGGCGATCCCGGAGGCACTTGGTTCGATCGTAACGATCGTGCAGGCAATGGGAACGCAGAAGATGGCGAAAGAAAACGCGATCGTCAAAGATTTAAAGGCGGTTGAGAGCCTCGGCTGTGTCTCGGTGATCTGCTCCGATAAGACAGGAACGCTGACGCAGAACAAGATGACCGTAAAAAAGATCTATGTGGGCGGAGCAGTGATCGAGCCGTCCGAACTTGACATCCAAAATCCGGTGCAGCGTTATCTGCTCTACAATGCGGTTTTGAATAACGATTCGAGTATCGTCGGGGAAAAAGAGATCGGCGATCCGACGGAGACGGCCCTGCTTTATATGTATCGCGGCATCAAAACCGGCGAGGGGGCATTTTGTGACGGAGACAGCCTCCTTGAGGATGATCTGAGAAACCACATGGAACGGCTTGAGGAAGTTCCATTTGATTCGGATCGGAAACGGATGAGCACGAAATACAGACTGCACGGAGTTTCCACGGTACTCACCAAGGGAGCGCCGGATGTCCTGCTTGCGCACTGTGAGAGTTCTATGGATGAAAGCGGGATCCACGAGCTGACAGAGGATGAAAAACAAAAGATCAAAGACGCCAACCGGGAATTTTCAGAAAATGGTCTTCGGGTGCTCGCGTTTGCCTGTCGTGAAACGGAGGAAGAACTGACGAAAGAGACCGAATGTCATCTGACCTTTTTGGGACTTGTCGCGATGATGGATCCGCCGAGACCGGAATCCGTGGAGGCAGTAAAAAACGCGATCCGCGCGGGAATCCGACCGGTGATGATCACAGGAGACCACAAGATCACAGCCATTGCGATCGCAAAGGAGATCGGCATCTACCACGAGGGAGACATGGCGCTGACCGGCATGGAACTGGATGCCATGTCAGAGGAAACGTTAGCGCAGGATATTGAAAAAATATCGGTCTACGCAAGGGTTTCTCCTGAAAATAAGATCCGTATCGTGGAGGCATGGCAGAACAAAGGAAAGATCGTATCCATGACCGGAGATGGAGTGAATGACGCGCCTGCGTTAAAAAAAGCCGATATCGGTGTTGCAATGGGCGTTACGGGAACGGAAGTTTCCAAGGACGCGGCGGCGATGATCCTCTCGGACGACAACTTCGCGACAATCATGAAAGCGGTCGTAAACGGAAGAAACGTATACCGGAACATCAAAAACGCGATCCTGTTTCTGCTTTCGGGCAACATGGCGGGCATTCTGTCGGTACTCTACACCTCACTTATGGGACTTCCGGTGCCGTTTGCGCCGGTACATCTTCTGTTTATCAATCTTCTGACCGACTCGCTGCCTGCGATCGCGATCGGGATGGAACCGTCAGACGCGTCTCTTTTGGAGGAAAAACCGCGTGATCCGTCGGTCGGTATCCTGACGAAGGATTTTGTCGGAAAAATGATGTTACAGGGGGCGCTGATCGCGACAGTGACAATGGTGGCGTACCACATGGGGTTAAAAAGCAGTGACGCGCTTGCCACCACAATGGCGTTTTCGGTTTTAACGCTCGCAAGGCTGTTCCACGGATTTAACTGTCGCGGGAAGAAGTCTGTGGCAAAACTCGGACTGGGATCCAACCGATACAGCATCTACGCGTTTTTAGGCGGCGTGTGCCTGCTTGCGCTGGTACTTTTTATTCCGGCACTGCATGGGGTATTTTCTGTGGTGGACGTATCCGGTAAAAACCTGAGCTGGATCGCGGGACTTGCGTTTTTACCGACGCTTTTCATTCAGATCAGAAAAATGATACAGGACAAGACAGAAGATGGAGGAGAACCTGAAAAATGTTAGATCATATTTCGTTTGTTTATTTCATACAGCAGATGGCGCAGCACCCTGTGCTTCTGATCTCGGTTCTGTTGACACTTGGCGTGATCTTTGTAAACGGATGGACAGACGCGCCGAACGCGATCGCGACCTGCGTATCAACCAGATGCATCGATGTGGATCACGCGATCATTATGGCGGCGATCTGCAATTTCTTCGGAGTAATGGTCATGTCGCTCATCAATTCGAGCGTGGCGATGACCATAAAGAACATGGTAAATTTTGGCGGAAACAATGAGGATGCCCTGATCGCGCTGTGCGCGGCGATGGCGGCGATCGTGATCTGGGCGATCGGAGCGTGGTATTTCGGGATACCGACGAGCGAGAGCCATGCGCTGATCGCGGGGCTCAGTGGAGCGGCGATCGCACTTCAGGGCGGACTGGGCGGCATAAATTTTTCCGAGTGGATCAAAGTCATCTACGGACTTGTCTTATCGACCGTCATCGGCTTTGCGGTTGGCTTTCTGGTGTGCAGGATCGTTACGCTGATCTGCGAGAGCATGGACCGGAAAAAGACGAACCGCTTTTTTAGCGGCGCGCAGGTGGCGGGAGGCGCGGCAGTGGCATTTATGCACGGCGCGCAGGACGGACAGAAATTCATGGGTGTACTGTTGCTTGGACTCTTTTTGCTCAACGGGCAAGAGGATACCGCAGGCGCGTTTGTCCCGGTCTGGATGATGGTGCTCTGCTCCGTTGTGATGGGATTTGGCACTTCCGTGGGAGGAAAAAAGATCATCAAATCCGTAGGCATGGATATGGTCAAACTGGAAAAATACCAGGGCTTTTCCGCAGATGCGGCAGCGGCGGTATGTATCTTGTTTTCTACGATATTCGGGATCCCGGTCAGTACGACGCATATGAAGACAACGGCGATCATGGGTGTCGGCGCGGTGAAACGGTTGTCCGCGATCAACTATAAGGTCGTGCTCGACATGGTACTGACCTGGGTGCTCACATTTCCGGGCTGTGGACTGATCGGCTTTATTATGGCGAAAATATTTTTGCTGTTCCGATAAAAAGTGTTATTCAGATAGAAGGAGAAAAAGCAGATGAAAAAGAAGAAAGAAGAGTTTTACTATAAAAATTTATGTTCCGCGATGGAGTATGCTTATCAGGCAGCGCAGTTTTTGACAGAGACCTTAAAACATTTCGACAAAGAAACGATTCAGGAAAAACTGGATGCCATGCACGAGTTAGAGCAGAAAGGCGATGTGAAAAAGCATAAGATGATGAAGGCGTTGAGCCAGGCGTTTATTACCCCGATCGAACGGGAAGATCTCGTCTCACTCAGCGGCTATATCGATGATATTACGGACGCGGTGGAGGAAGTGCTGCTTCAGATTTATATGAGCAACGTGACGGAGATCCGCGCGGATGTATTTCCTACGCTGGATCTGCTCTCGGAGAGTATCAAGGCACTCGGGGATGTCATGGAGGAATTGAAAGATTTTAAACATTCCAAAGTGATCGAGGACTATATCATCCGTGTCAATGATTTGGAGGAGCAGGGCGACCGCCTCTATGTGGAGAACATGCATACCCTGCACGGGGAGGAGGATATCCGCACGATCGTGATCTGGCGGACGATCTATGAATATCTGGAAATCTGTATCGATACCTGCGAGCATGTGGCGGATATTGTAGGCATGGTCATCATGAAAAACTCGTAATCTGTTTCCGTTCTTGCTGTCATGTCCGTTCAATGTTACAATAAAAAAGATCTGAAAAAACAAAGGAGCGGACAGAATGAAAAAATATGACTATCTGATCGTGGGAGCCGGACTGTTTGGTGCGGTCTTCGCGCGGGAAGCAAAAAAGGCAGGAAAAAAGTGTCTTGTGATCGACAGACGCGACCACATCGCAGGAAATATATACACAAAAGAGATCGAACGGATCCAGGTACATCAGTATGGGGCGCATATTTTCCATACTTCGGACAAAGAAGTGTGGAATTATGTAAATCAGTTCGCGGAATTTAACCGCTATACCAATTCCCCGATCGCCAACTACAAAGGCGAGATCTATAATATGCCGTTTAACATGAATACGTTCCAGAAGCTGTGGGGCGTTGTGACACCAAAAGAGGCGAAGGAAAAGATTGAAGCACAGAAGCGTGAGTATGCGGTGGAGCATCCGAAAAATCTGGAAGAGCAGGCGATCAATCTGGTAGGACCGGACGTGTATACAAAGCTGGTCAAAGGCTATACGGAAAAGCAGTGGGGCAGACGTGCCACGGAGCTGCCGGCATTTATCATAAAAAGGCTGCCGGTGCGTTTTACCTACGACAACAATTACTTCAATGATACCTATCAGGGCATTCCGATCGGCGGATATACGAAGATGGTTGAGCGCATGCTTGAGGGAACCGAGGTCAGATTACAGACCGATTTCTTAAAAGAGCGGGAGACGTATCTCGCGCTTGCGGACAGGATCGTGTATACCGGAATGATCGATGCGTATTTCGATTACTGTTACGGAGAACTCGAATACCGTTCCCTTCGCTTTGAGACCGAGGTGCTCGACGAGGAAAATCATCAGGGAAATGCCGTCGTAAATTATACCGAGTATGAAGTTCCGTATACCAGGATCATCGAGCACAAGCATTTTGAATTCGGCTGTCAGGACGGGGAGAAAAACGAAAAAACGGTCATCACCCGTGAATATCCAAAGACCTGGAAAAAGGGCGATGAACCGTATTATCCGATGAATGATGAAAAAAATGCCGCGCTGTATGAAAAGTACGAAAGCCTTGCGAAGCAGGAAGGAAACGTGATCTTCGGCGGAAGGCTTGGGCAGTACCGGTACTATGATATGGATGACACCATAGCGGCGGCGCTTACACTTTCGCGCAGCGAGTTACGCATGTAAAAAAGAGAGCAGATGCTCGTTTGCCCGGGCAAAATCCGCGATATGGAACCAGTCATCGATATAGGCGGCGCGCTCGTTATAGTGCTTTAAATAATAGGCGTGTTCCCAGACATCGATATTTAAGAGCGGAAAAAGACCGGCGGGCAGAGGAGTATCCTGATTCTTCGTGACAAAAATGCAGAGTCTGCCGGTTGGCTCTATGGTAAGCCAGGCATAACCGGAACCGAAGACGGAGAGCGTGGCGGCCTTGAACTTTTCTTTGAATTTTTCAGGGCTCTGAAAGCTCTCAATGAGAAAAGCGGACAAAGGATCCGGGATGGGTCTGTCTGCGTCCGGCGTAAGACCGGAAAAATAAAAAATATGATTATATACGCCGCCCGCATTATTCCGGATTGGGATCTGGGTACCGCATGGCAGCAGATTCTGGTGCGTCAGAAGAAACACCAGAGATTTGTCGTGCAGTTCCGGATGAGGAAGAAGGGCGGCGTTTAGATTATCTACATAGGTCTGCAGATGCCGGTCATGATGCAGATGCATGGTCTTTTCATCGATATAAGGCTCGAGGGCATCATAGGCATAGGGCAGAGGCGGGTTTTGAAATGGATAATGCTCGTTCATGGAAAATTCCTTTTTTCTTTTAATATATGTGTCTGCGGGAGAAATAGACGAAGGCGGCTTGAAAAAAATCATTGCCTGCGTTATCATAATACTTTAAGAGCATATGACCGCTTTTGCGGTGTAAGGAGAACAGAATGGAGATAACAGCAGTAGTGCCCTGTTACAATGAACAGGAGGCGTTAGGGCTTTTTTATGAAGAATTGAACCGTGTGACGGCAGAGATGCGGGACTGTGAATTTGAGATCCTGTTTGTCAATGACGGCTCAAAGGACCGCACGCTGGAGCTGATGAAAGAGCTTGCGGAGAAAGACGGGCGTGTGAAATACATTTCCTTTTCCAGAAACTTTGGAAAAGAGGCGGCGATCTATGCGGGACTCGAACATGCGAGCGGGGATCTTGTGGCGATCATGGATGCCGATCTGCAGGATCCGCCGAGACTTCTGCCGGAGATGTACCGCGCGGTCACGGAGGAGGGCTATGACTCCGTGGCGACCAGACGTGTTACAAGAAAGGGCGAGCCGCCGATCCGTTCGTTTTTTGCGCGGATGTTTTACCGCCTGATGAATAAGATGTGCAAGACGGAGGTTGTGGACGGCGCAAGAGATTTCCGCCTGATGACACGTCCGTTCGTGGATTCGCTGCTTTCGATGAAAGAATACAACCGCTTTTCCAAAGGGCTATTTGGCTGGGTCGGTTTCCGCACCAAGTGGATCGAATTTGAGAATGTGGAGCGGGTGGCAGGAGAGACGAAATGGTCTTTCTGGAAACTGCTTTTGTATGCGATCGATGGGATGGTCGCGTTTTCCACCATGCCGCTTTCCGTCGCAGCGCTGATTGGAATTTTAATGTGCGTGATCGCGGCGATCTCCATCATTTTCATCATTGTCCGCCAGCTGTGCTTTGGCGGTTCGGCGTTTGGCTGGCCGTCCATGGTCTGCATCATGATCTTTATCGGCGGGGTGCAGCTGCTTTGTATGGGAATTATGGGACAGTATCTGGCGAAAACCTATCTGGAAGTGAAGAACCGTCCGATCTATATCTGCAAAGAGACGAATATCGAAGAGTAAGAAGTTAAACTAAGAAGTTAAACTAAGAAGTTAAAATAAAAATGAGAAATAAAAAACAGGAGATTTCCCGGTGCGTGGGAGATCTCCTGTTTTTTTGAATCATAGGAAATTCCTTCCTATGATTCAAAAACGCTCCGCGGGGATGCGCAGCTCGCGGAGATGAAGTTTATGTTGAACATACCGCTCGCGCGCGAAAGTGTGCGGTAAGCGCACACTTTATTTCCGGCGGCGCGGAACGCACCCCGCTGCTGCCTCCTGTCATGCCTCTTTGGTCTTTCCAAAGAACGCATCAAGCACCTGAAACGGGCGGGTGCCTAAAAGCGCGCGGTTTAACACCATGAGCACAGCGGCAAGAACATAGATGGCGGCGAAAACCGCAAGCAGTACGAGAAGTTCCTGTTTTATGGTCAGTGCGTAATTGTCAAACGCGTGAATGACCTCGGACATGACAACGTGCTGGAGCAGAAAGACCGCATAGGAGATCTTTGAGCTGTAGCGGATGAAAGAATTGACATACTTTATTTTCATCACATAATTTCCGACAAAGTAAAATACGAAAAACAGCGCGATCGATGTGAACTGCATGCAAAGGAGCATGTCCGCTCCGAGCGGAAAGAATAAAAGGATCACGGCGCACACGGCGGCAGGGATCACAAGCTGCCATTTTGTAAGTATGGAGCGGTAGCGGATAAAAAGCATACCGAGCCAGAAAGCGAGCAGGCAGGTGATCAGGTTCCGTTCTTTTGAGATCATAAAAAAGTCGGTAAAATACAAAGATGCAAAACCGCCCAGAAGCACAAGCGTGGTTAAGATCTTCGCGTGTTCCATACACCAGGTCAGGAGTGGGTAGCACAGATATAAAAGGATCAGCGCGCCCAGAAACCATTCACCGATAAAGTAATAATTCGGAGTGTAACGGTAGCTCATATATCCGTCCATTCCAAACAGGGTAAGGAGCAGATATTTCGGGTTGCCGTTATAAAACAGATGTTTCACGCCGCAAACCTGTTTGTAGTATAAAAACAGCCACAGCATATAAAACATCGGGAAAATGCCTTTAAACCGCGTCCAGAAAAATTTCTTCGCGTCGCGCAGATGGATGACCGGATGATTATAGTAAAGAGAAGCGCCGGAGATCATAAAAAAGATGGTGACCACGGTCGTCTCACCCCAGCGTCCGTTTGCGTAGGTATAGAAAAATGGAAAATTGGTAAACTGCGGTGTTGTGATGCAGATATCCGCAAAATGATAGACTACAATGATCCATGCGCAGATGGCACGGATAAAATCAAAACTTTCGATACGTTCTTTCATGATATCCCCTCTTTAAAGCGAAAAATAAAAAATGCCTTACTTATCATACAATCAACCTTGCAAAAATGCAATCGGTGGGAGGCTTTTTGCGGATATATTTAAGAAAAAATTAAGTAAAAAAATTGAAAAAAGTGAAAAAATTCTGTTATGATAAGAAAAATACATTTTTTGATGTAGAAAATGGGAGGATGCAATTATGAAGAAAAAAACAGTTGTACTTCTTTTATGCACCATGTCAGTCGTGCTTGCGTCCTGTGGAAAGACCACAGATGCCAAAAATGAAGTGCAGGAAACAACAGAAGTGGCAGTAACAGAACCGGAAACGGAGACAGAGATAGATGAGAACGGGACAGAGGTGGTGAATGAGACCGAGACGGCTGAAGAAACGGAGTCTGGTGGAAAATTCATTGTTACATTAGAAGAAGCAAATGAAAGCTATCAGGCGGATGACGGTACGGTGATCTACGAAGACGCCTACAGTTACCCGAAGCTTGATGCGGATCAGGATAAAGAAGCGGCAGAAGCGATCAACGCGGACATCACGGAACTTGAAAAAGAGCATAAGTCCGGGATCGAGGCGATGATCGGCTATGCGAAGGAAGATTACGGTTATTATAAAGACGCGAATACCGAAACAGCGACCGAGGAGGAGGGAGGGCTTTCACTGTATGATTTTTTCCCGTACTCGTCGGAAGAAACTTCTACGGTGGAGCGCAATGACAACGGGATCTTTTCATTTGTCGTCTATAACTATGATTTCTCGGGCGGCGCGCATGGAAACTACGCTTACAGCGGCTATAATTATGACGCGAATACCGGTGCGAGACTTGTGCTTACAGATCTCGCCGGTGACGGAGATGCCTTTAAGCAGAATATTTTAAGTGATATCGAGGCGCAGTGCCAGACACCGGAGTATCAGGAGCTTCTGTTTCCGGAATATATGGATTATCTTGAGGATTCGATTTTCGAGGACACCGCGTGGTATCTGACGGACGAAGGACTTACGATCACCTGCCCGCCATACGCGCTCGGACCGTATGCTGCCGGAAACATTGACTTTAAGATTTCCTATGATACGTTAGAGACCTACGGCTTAAAGAGCGAATACCGGTATCAGGCAGATTAGAGGAAAAAGAGATGCATTATGCGATAGGGGATGTTCATGGCTGTTATCAGGCGATGAAAAAACTGATCGGAAAGATCGAGCGGGAAGACGCGGATGCGCAGTTTATATTGATCGGTGATGTGATCGACCGCGGCGGCGAGACGCCCGAGGTACTTGAGTGGTGTATGAAAAACGTCACAAGAGACGGAAAATATCAGATGTTGATGGGAAATCATGAGCTGATGTTCATGGAATGGTGCAGCAGGGAGTGGTTTCCTTACTGCGAGGGAAAGAAAAAAAGCTATGAGCATGCGCATTATCACGCGGATGAGGATTTAAAGAAAGCCGGACTTCTGACCGGGCAGAGCGTAGAGAAAATCTTTTCCTTTTTCCGCAGTCTTCCGATCGTGAAAGAAAAGACGGTGATCTCACCCGATGGCAGACAGCGTATCGTGCTTGCGCATGCCTGGGCAAAGAAGGAAGAGATGGAAGAGATCCGCAGCGGCAACAGACGCCCGAAGGAGTATTTTAAGACCTTTCTTTTAGACCGCGCGGGGCAGGAACGGGACGCGGCGTATGACCCGGAGGGAAAAGAGATCTTAATCCACGGACATACACCGACGACCGGCGTGGATGTATATGAAAACGGAGGCGTTCCGGGCAGGATCGTTTACCGGAAGCATGCGGTCAACATTGACTGCGGGCTGTCCCATGGCAGCGCGGATTATGATGTGCCTGCCAATCTAGCGGCGATCTGTCTGGAAAACCTGAAAGAATATTACGCGTACTCCTTGGAGGAGTGCTATGCCAATATGCATTTCGGGGATGCGGAGGCAGTAAAACGCGCGGTTTCGGCATATAAGCAGAAATATCATTTCAGCAGACCGGATCTCATGCGCATTGATCTGATCCGCCAGATCAACGGGGCGTGACAGTTTTTTCTTGACAAAAACGCGTATGGTATTTATGATAGTTGGTATCGGCAGCGCGATAAAAACGCGCAGATAAAGGTAGTGAGAAAGAGGAGTATGTGTAAATGCCCGACAGAGAGAGATGCCCGTCGGCTGTAAGGTATCTCGGGAAACATTGCGCAGAAGGTAGCTTTTGAACCGAAGGACTGAAAGGACGATGGTTTCGTAAGTCTTTCCGGAGTGATCCACGTTACCGGATCGTTGAGATGTGACCGGATCCCATAACGGGAGCGTCATAACAAAGGTGGTACCGCGACAGAGTCGCCCTTTTTGTCTTCTGGACAAAAAGGGCTTTTTTAAATCATAGGAAATTCCTTCCTATGATTTAAAAACGCTCCGCGGGGATGCGCAGCTCGCGGAGATGAAGTTTATGTTGAACATACCGCTCGCGCGCGAAAGTGTGCGGTAAGCGCACACTTTATTTTTTGCACAGACTGTAAGAAAGCAAAAAGGAAGGAGCAGATTATGAGTAAAGAATTAGCAAAGACCTATGATCCGCAGGGGATCGAGAGCCGTCTTTACAAAAAATGGGAGGACAACGGATATTTTCACGCAACGGTTGACCGCAGCAAGAAGCCGTTTACGATCGTAATGCCGCCGCCAAATATCACGGGACAGCTTCACATGGGACATGCGCTTGACAACACCATGCAGGACATTCTGATCCGTTATAAAAGAATGCAGGGCTACAACGCGCTCTGGCAGCCGGGAACCGATCATGCGGCGATCGCGACGGAAGTAAAGGTCATCAAGGCGTTAAAAGAGCAGGGCATTGACAAAAATGATCTTGGCAGAGAAAAATTCCTGGAAAAATGCTGGGAGTGGAAAGATGAGTACGGTTCCCGCATTGTAAACCAGTTAAAGAAACTCGGATCTTCCGCAGACTGGGAGAGAGAACGTTTCACCATGGATAAGGGCTGTTCGGACGCAGTGCTTGAAGTATTTATCAAGCTGTACGAAAAAGGATACATCTACAAGGGATCCCGTATCGTCAACTGGTGTCCGGTCTGCAAGACATCCATTTCGGACGCGGAAGTAGAACATGAGGAGCAGGATGGATTTTTCTGGCATATCAACTATCCGGTCATCGGCGAGGAAGGCAGATTTGTTGAGATCGCGACGACCAGACCGGAGACGATGTTCGGTGATACGGCGGTTGCGGTAAACCCGGATGATGAGCGTTACAAAGACATCATCGGAAAGAAGCTGTTGCTTCCGATCGTAAACCGTGAGATCCCGGTCATTGCGGATGCCTATGTTGACAAGGAATTCGGAACCGGCTGCGTAAAGATCACACCGGCACATGACCCGAACGACTTTGAAGTTGGAAAACGCCATAACTTGGAAGAAATCGTTGTCATGAATGATGACGCGACCATGAATAAGAACGCCGGAAAATACGCAGGCATGGACCGCTACGAATGCAGGGAAAAACTGGTTGCGGAATTAAAAGAGCAGGGACTGCTCGTAAAGGTCGTTCCGCATTCTCATAATGTAGGAACCCATGACCGCTGCGGCACCACGGTAGAGCCGATGATCAAGCAGCAGTGGTTCGTAAAAATGGATGATATGATCAAACCGGCAGTGGAAGCGGTAAAGAACGGAGACATCCAGCTGCTGCCGAAGCGTATGGACAAGACCTACTTTAACTGGACAGACAATATCCGTGACTGGTGTATCTCAAGACAGCTCTGGTGGGGACACCGCATCCCGGCTTATTACTGTGATGACTGCGGAGAGATGGTCGTTTCCAAAGAAAAACCGGAGAAATGCCCGAAATGCGGATGCACCCATATGACACAGGATCCGGATACGCTGGATACCTGGTTTTCTTCCGCACTCTGGCCGTTCTCGACACTCGGCTGGCCGGATAAGACCGAAGAACTGGATTATTTTTACCCGAATGATGTGCTTGTCACCGGATATGACATCATTTTCTTCTGGGTTATCCGTATGATCTTCTCCGGCTATGAACAGATGGGCAAGGCGCCGTTCTCCACGGTACTGTTCCATGGTCTGGTCAGAGATTCCCAGGGACGCAAGATGAGCAAATCCCTTGGAAACGGAATCGATCCGTTGGAAGTCATTGATAAATACGGCGCGGATGCGTTAAGACTGACACTGATCACCGGAAACGCACCGGGAAATGACATGCGTTTCTACTGGGAACGTGTGGAAGCGTCCAGAAACTTCGCAAATAAAGTATGGAACGCGTCCAGATTTATCATGATGAACTTAGAGGGCATGGAGATCACAGAGCCGTCCAAAGACCAGTTGAAGCCGGCGGATAAGTGGATCCTTTCCCGCGTCAACACGCTGGCGAAGGATGTCACGGAAAACATGGACAAGTTCGAACTTGGAATTGCCGTACAGAAGGTCTACGACTTTATCTGGGATGAATTCTGTGACTGGTATATCGAGATCGCGAAAGTCCGCACCTATAAAAAGGATGAGAACAAGGAATCCGCGAACGCGGCACTCTGGACCTTAAAGACGGTACTGACCCAGGCGTTAAAGCTGCTGCATCCATACATGCCGTTTATCACAGAAGAGATTTACTGTACACTGCATCCGGAAGAAGAGACGATCATGCTCTCCGACTGGCCGGTATATCAGGATGCATGGTATTTTGAAAAAGAAGAGGAAATGGTGGAGCACAGCAAGGATCTGGTAAAAGGTGTCCGCAATGTGCGCACCGAGATGGATGTTCCGCCATCGAGAAAGGCAAAGCTTTTTGTAGTTTCCGATGACGCGTCCCTGCGCGAGACGTTTGAGACGATGAAAGAGGCGTATATGACACTGGCATCCGCAAGCGAAGCTGTCGTACAGGCGGACAAGACAGGCATCGGAGAGGACGCGGTATCCGTTGTGATCCCGGGCGCTACCGTATATCTGCCGCTTGAGGATCTTGTGGATTTCGAAAAGGAAAAAGAGCGTCTGACCAAAGAAAAAGAGCGTCTGACCAAAGAACTGGCGCGTTCAAAGGGAATGCTCTCCAATGAGAAGTTCTTAAGCAAGGCGCCGGAGGCAAAAGTCCAGGAAGAAAAAGACAAGCTGGCGAAATATGAGCAGATGATGGATCAGGTTGAGGAGCGCCTGGCGCAGATGAAATAAAAGAAACAAAAAGGAGGATATCAAATTGGTATCCTTCTTTTTACTTTCTTTCGTTGAAGTAATCAGACTATTATGATATAATATATTAGAATTGAGAAAGATGTATCGTAAATGAATGATTTTGAAACGGAGTGACAAAAGATGGCAGTGCAAGAGCAAAAACAACCGCAGCTGAATATCAGCAGTGATGGCATGGAAGCCTATCTGCGCCTGCCGGTACCGTCTTTGGGGGAGCCATATACAGAAGATAAGATCTTACAGTTCCTGTCAGAAAAGGGAGTCTGTGTGGGGATACAAAAAGAGGCGATCAAAGGATTACTGGATGCCGGAATTTATGAACGTGATGTGCGGGTCGCGGTAGGAACAAAGCCGGTAGATGGAACAGACGGCTATTATGAGTATGAATTTAACAGTGATTTCAGTAAAAAACCAAAGATCCGTGAGGACGGAACGGTCGATTACTGGAGTATGAATCTGATCGAGGTCGTGCGCGAGGGACAGGAGATCGCGAAATATCATCCGGCAGTGGAGGCAAAGGCCGGCGTGGATGTGAAGGGAAGACCTGTCACCGGAAAACACGGCAGAGAACTTCCTCCTTTAAAAGGAAAAGGATTTGAACGCAGCGAGGATAACCTGACTTATATTGCGATGATCTCCGGCAAGATCACAAAGCAGGAGGACCGTATCACGATCCTTCCGATCTATGAGATCTCGGGAGACGTGGATATTTCGATCGGAAATATCGATTTCGTGGGGGATGTTGTGATCCACGGAAATGTGTGCAACGGTGTCGTGATCAAATCGACCGGAAATATTACGATAGACGGAGTGGTGGAGTCCGCTCACATCTATGCGCAGAAGGACGTGATCCTGCGAAGCGGAATGCTTGGCGGAAGCAAATCCACGATCTACGCGAAGGGCAATCTGTTCGCGAAGTTTGTGGAATATACGGAAGTGGAGGTCTGCGGAAACATCGAGGCCGACGTATTTATGGACTGCGAGGTTACCTGTAAAGGATATCTGGTCATGAAGGGCAAACGTGCCAAGATCATGGGCGGACATATCTACGCCGCTTATGGCATCGATGCGAACGATATCGGAAATGTTGCGGAGGTAAGCACCTATGTGGCAGTCGGCGTGGGAAACAAAGAGGACGCGAAGCTTGCCGCGCTGCAAAAACAGTTAAAAGAGAACCAGGATACCCTGGATAAGATGGAACGCGCGTTAAAGCAGTTTGATCTGGCGGAGAAAGAAAAAGGCGTTTCCTACAAAAACGATCCGAGACGTATGCAGCTTTTGCGTGAGCGGATCAAGTACATCGCGACGATCAACGCCGATAAGGCGACGGCGTGGGAATTGCAGCAGCTGATTGAGAACGCGAAGCACGCGACGGTAAAGGCAAACCACAATGTATACCCGGGTGTGCTTGTAAAGATCGGTGATCTTGTGACCAATGTCAAGGTGCAGCAGGGCAATCTGGAATTTGTAAAACGGGTGGATCATATCGTTATGTCGCCGTTAGACGAGAAGGTTGTCATATAAGGGCGGACTGTGCGGTGAAAAGAAAAAAATCTTCCGCGGTTTTACTTGCATAAAATCATCACTATATTATAATGAATGAGATGCAACATTCAAAAATAATATAGTGGTGATTTTTTTGACCTATGAAGAAGTATGTAATTATATAGAAGAGATACCGAAATTTACTGTAAAGCACAGTCCGGAGCATACGAAGAGGCTGCTCGCCTGTTTAGGGCATCCGGAGCGTGATTTCGCGGTGATCCATGTGGCGGGGAGCAATGGAAAGGGAAGCGTCTGCAGGGCGGTCAGCCATGTACTTACGGAGAACGGGACGCGCACCGGGCTTTTTATCTCGCCGCATCTCGTCTGCATGGAAGAACGGCTGCAGATCAATGAGCAAAACAGCACAAAAGAGCAGTTCGTGGAGAGCTTTCTTACCGTGAAAAAAGCGGTAGAGCGTTTGCAGAAAGCGGGCGGGGAACATCCGTCATTTTTTGAGTATCTGTTTGCGATGGCAATGGTATTTTTCGCGAAAGAGAAGGTGGAAGCCGCAGTGCTTGAGACCGGGCTTGGCGGGAGACTGGACGCGACCAATGTGATCGAGTCCCCGGTGCTTACCGTGATCACCTCCATCAGCCTGGAGCATACCGAATATCTCGGAAATACGATCGCGGCGATCGCGGGTGAAAAGGCAGGCATCATAAAGCAGGGCGTGCCGGTGGTATTTGACGCCGGAAATGACGAGGCTTCTGCTGTGATAAGAAAAAGGGCGGAAGAAAAACAGGCACCCTGTTATCCGGTGCGGCCACAGCAGCTTAAAATAAAAAAAATTACGCGAAAAAATATTGATTTTTCATTTGCTTCCCGCTATGATGATGTTATTCCGATTGAGATACCGTTTGTGGCGGAATATCAGGTCATGAACATGGCGCTGGCATATCAGGCGCTTATGCTTTTGGCGCCGCGTTTTTCGCTTGCGCGGGAGAAGATCCTTTTGGCGCTTCGTACAGTCCGCTGGGCGGGCAGAATGCAGCAGGTGTGCCCGGAGGTATATTTTGACGGCGCGCACAATACCGCAGGGATTGAGGAATTTTTAAAGACCGTGCGGCAGATCGGAGGAAAAAAGCCACTGCTTTTGTTTTCCATGGTAAAGGAAAAAGATTATGCTGCAGTGGTACGGATGCTTTCCCGGACAGACTGGGGCGGCATTGTTGTGACGCATATTCCGGACGCGAGAGGCCTGTCGGTTGCTGCGTTACAGGAAGAATTTGAAAAAAATGGGAAAGAAACAGTTGGAATAAATGACTGCAGGGCAGCATATGATGGTGTAATGCAGAAAAAAGAGCCGGGGCAGACGGTGTTTTGCACAGGCTCGCTTTACCTGATCGGTGAACTTGAGAAAATAGCAGGAGGATTGAAAAAATGATCGATTTTGAAGAAGAATTAAAAAAATTTCAGCCAAGCCTTGAAGTAGAGGACGCGGAAGAAGCCATATATAACCATGACTTGACGGACATGACCGATATTTTAAAAGAAATGATGCGGGAAGCAAAGAAGAACAGAGACTAAGCAGCAGGAAGTTGAGCGAGGGAAAAATATGGAATGTTATAACTGTGGAGCAGAACTGACAAAAGAAGATTTTTGTCCGGACTGCGGAATCGACGTAAGTGTATACAAAAAGATCATCCGGACGGCAAACCTGTGTTACAATGAGGGACTTGCGAGAGCCTCCATCCGGGATCTGACCGGCGCGGCGGAATATTTAAAAGCCTGCCTGCGCTACAATAAGAACCACAAAGAAGCGAGAAATCTGCTGGGACTCATCTATTTCGAGATGGGAGAGACGGTCGAGGCATTAAGCCAGTGGGTGATCAGTAAAAATCTGCATCCGAGGGACAATATCGCGGCGCGGTATTTAGACGAGGTACAGAAAAACCCGGCAAAGTTGGAGGCCGTCAATCTGACGATCAAAAAATACAATCAGGCACTCACCTATTGCAGACAGAACAGCTGCGATCTGGCGGTGATCCAGTTAAAGAAGGTGCTGTCTTTAAACCCGAAGCTGGTCAAAGGACATCAGCTTTTGGCGCTTTTGTATATTCAGGACAAAAAATATGATCTGGCGAAGAAGGAGCTTCGTCTGGCCGGAAAGGTCGACGCAAACAATCTGACGACACTCCGGTATTTAAAAGAGATCGCAAACCATGCGCATGTGGAGACGGAACCGGCAAAAAAGGCAGAGAAAAAAGAAAAAGTGCGGGCATACCAGAGCGGAAATGATACGATCATTCAGCCAACGCAGTTTAAGGATAACACGGCGTCCCAGACGGTCATAAACATTGTGATCGGTCTGGTGATCGGAATCTTAATCACCTGCTTTCTGGTTGTGCCGAGCGTGCGGCAGAAGGTAAAAAGTGATGTGAATTCCGAGGTGATCGAGGCGAATGATACGATCTCGACCAAAAATCAGACCATCGAATCCCTGCAGGGACAGATTGAAGATTTAAACTCACAGCTGGAAGAGGCAAAGAATTCTTCGACCGAGACGACGGATAAGATCACATCCTATCAGCAGTTTTTAAATGCGTATGTCGCGTTTTCACAGGGCGATGTGGATACGGCGGGAACTGCGATCGAGAGTGTAAACCCGGATTATCTGGAGGGCGAAGCGCGTACCGCGTATGACACGATCAAAGGTCAGATCGATGCACAGTATCTGCAGTCTGTTTACGCGGAAGGTGAAAAGGCATACAACAGCGGAGATTACAAGACCGCAGTCGAAGATTTAAGAAAAGTAGTGGATACGGATGAAACGTTTGCGGATGGCGACGCGGTATATTTTCTCGCGCAGTCCTATCGCAAGAACGGCGATAACGAAAACGCGAAGATCTACTATCAGAAGATGGTGGATCAGTATCCGGGAACCAAACGCGCGGCAAATTCCCAGAATTATCTGAATGAATTAAACGCACAGTAAACAAAAGAAAAAAGAAAGAAGTTACAAAAGACGTCAGGAAAGAGATCCTGGCGTCTTTTTTATAAATTTTACCGACAAGGAGGGATGATATGGAAGGAAAATACAGGGTAAAGGACGGTTGCCTTACGGTGGCAATGCCAAAGGAACTGGATCATCACAGCGCGCTGGGACTAAAAGCGGAAACCGATATGCTGATCGGGGCATATCATGTGAGACGGCTGGTGTTTGATTTCTCGGAAACAGAGTTTATGGACAGTTCCGGGATCGGAGTGATCATCGGACGCTGTAAAAATATGAATTACGGCGGCGGAAGCGTGGAGGCGGAACATTTAAATGCCAGAATTGAAAAGATATTTCTGGTATCAGGATTAAATAAGATAATTAAGGTCAATCGGAAATAGGCGGATGAGACAGACGGAGGATTTATGGAGAACAGAAACGAAGTGACGATAACATTTGACGCATACTCAGTAAATGAGGGCTTCGCGCGGATGGTGGCAGCTGCGTTTGCGGCGGAATTTAACCCGACACTGGATGAGATCGAGGATATCAAGACAGCGGTATCGGAGGCGGTCACAAACGCGATCATTCACGGATATGAGGAGACAAAGGGAAAGGTTCACATGGCGCTTTTGCGGGAGGAGGACGAGCTTACGGTTTCCGTGGAGGATTTCGGAAAGGGGATCGCGGATATCGAGAAGGCAAAAGAGCCTTTTTTTACGACAAAACCGGAGCTGGAGCGTTCGGGCATGGGGTTCGCGTTCATGGAAGCGTTTATGGACAGCGTTCTGGTGGAGTCTGTCCCGGGAACAGGGACGAAGGTCACAATGAAAAAATACATAAGGTCAGGGGAAGCATAGGCATATATGGAGCAGGTGGCAGAGCTGATAAAAAAATCCCAGGCAGGGGACAGACAGGCAAGAGATAAACTGATCGCGGACAACCTTGGGTTAGTATACAGTGTGGTGGCGCGTTTTGCCGGAAGAGGGCATGACAGGGAAGAACTGGTACAGATCGGAAGTATCGGCCTGATCAAGGCGATCGACAAATTTGACTGTTCCTATGAGGTGAAATTTTCCACTTATGCGGTTCCCGTAATCTGTGGGGAGATCCGGCGGTTTCTGCGGGATGACGGGCCGATCAAGGTGAGCCGCAGCTTAAAGGAAAACGCATGGAAGATTAGACAGGCGCAGCGGGAGCTGGCACAGGAGCTTGGCAGGGAAGCTACGATCGAGGAGGTCAGTAAGAAAACAGGGATCGACAGAGAGGATATCGTGATGGCACTTGACGCAGCCGTCGAGGTGGAGTCGATCTATAAGACCGTGTATCAGTCCGATGGCAATGAGATCTTTCTGGTCGATCAGGTGGTATCGGGACAGGGCGGCAGTGTCGGCTGCGCGGCGGGAAGCGGCACCGGAGAGGATGAGACGGCGCGTCTTTTAAATGAGCTTGTGGTAAAAGAACTTTTAGACGGGCTTTCCGCAGAGGAACAGACGCTGATCCGGCTGCGCTATTTTGAGGATAAAACACAGACTGTGGTGGCACAGGCACTCGGGGTCAATCAGGTCAAGGTGAGCCGGATGGAAAAAAAGATCCTGCTTTCCATGCGCAAAAAGCTGACGCAGTAGGAAGGGCTGTCCATTTTTGCCGGTTCCTGTTATAATGAAAAAAATACAGGGCAAAAAGGAGAGGCGCAAAGGAAAATGAGATATCAGAATTATGTATTTGATCTCTACGGTACACTGGTGGATATCCATACGGATGAAGAACAGCAGATGCTGTGGGAAAAGATGGCGATGTTTTACGGATACCAGGGGGCATTTTATACCCCGGCGGAACTGCATGACGCGTTTTATGATATGGTGCATGACCTTGAGGATATGCAGAAAAGCGAGATGTTAAAAACGGGAGAATACGCGCACGAGGCGTTCCCGGAGATACAGATCGAAGATGTGTTTTTAGGGCTGTTCCAGAAAAAGAATGTGGAACGGGATATGGATTTCGCGATCCTGACCGGGCAGTTTTTCCGGGCGCTTTCCACAGAATATATCAGACTTTATGAGGGCGTGCCGCAGATGCTTTCGGCGCTGAAAAATACGGGAGCCGGAGTCTATCTTTTGTCCAACGCGCAGCGGGCGTTTACCGAATATGAATTAAAGGGGCTTGATATTTTTAAGTATTTTGACGGCATTTTGATCTCCTCGGACTACGGAACCAAGAAACCGGATATCCGCTTCTTTGAGACACTTTTCCGGCGCTATTCCCTAAAGCCGGAGGAATGCCTGATGATCGGAAATGACAGGAACACGGACATCGCGGGCGCAAAGGAGGCGGGAATGCACACGTTATACATCCGTTCCAATCTTTCCCCGGCTTCGGATCAGGGTCCTGCCGCGGAAATGGAACTCGCGCAGATGGATATCGGGCAGGTCATGTCCATGCTCGGATTGTAGACGAAAAGAATAAATTTCTTGTAATTCAAAGGTGTGTGTGCTATACTTTGGATACATGAATGCGAGAATAGTTTTCATGCAAATATTTGCCCACCGGGTGTGAAGCTGGTCAAAGATCCGGCGTTTTATCCGGTTAAGCCCATACGGACAGGCGGGGCAGCTGCCGATTGTGGTGGGAGACCACATTATTGATTGAGTTAGAAGCTCAAATTTTATAAGTTGATTAGGAACATCATCGATATTTAGTATTTAGAATATCACTTGTGAAACGGTCAATAAAGAGTAGTAATAGCAAATATTTGCTGGCGCGAGCCAACGTATAACTCTGAAAATTATTTTTGCAGAAGGTAAAGTAGGAATACAGAAATAAGACTGTGAAAATAGGATGATACAAGGACAGGTGATGCGTTGCCTGTCCTTTTTGTAATGGCGACGGGGAAAAGACGAAGACATCCCGTCTCTGTGTATAGAAGAAATGTGAGGAAACTGTGATGAGAGAAGAAAATCCGCAGATGCATGCGCCGGTGTATGAAGCACTGGAACAGTTAAAAAAAAGAAGGGTGGTTCCATTTGATGTACCCGGACACAAACGGGGCAGGGGAAATCCGGAGCTTGTGGAACTGCTCGGAGAAAAATGTGTGAGTCTGGATGTGAATTCCATGAAACCGCTTGACAATCTCTGCCATCCGGTCTCGGTCATCAAGGAAGCGGAGGAGCTTGCGGCGGAGGCATTCCGTGCGGATCACGCTTTTTTTATGGTAGGCGGAACGACTTCCTCGGTACAGAGCATGGTGCTTTCTGTCTGTAAGGCTGGGGATAAGATCATCCTGCCGCGGAATGTACACAAGAGCGTGATCAACGCGCTGGTGCTGTGCGGCGCGACGCCGGTCTATGTCAATCCCGAGGTCGATAAAAAGCTTGGAATTTCCCTTGGAATGAAGGTATCCGAGGTGGAGCGGGCGATCCTTGACAATCCGGGAGCGGTCGCGGTGCTTGTGAACAACCCGACGTATTACGGGATCTGTTCGGATCTGCGCTCCATCGTAAAGCTGGCACATGAGCATGAGATGCTGGTGCTTGTGGATGAGGCGCACGGAACACATCTTTATTTTGGAGAGAATCTGCCGGTCAGCGCGATGGACGCCGGAGCGGATATGGCGTCTGTCTCCATGCACAAATCAGGTGGCAGCCTGACACAGAGCTCACTGCTTCTCACCGGAAAAAATGTCAACTGGGAGTATGTAAGCCAGATCATCAATCTGACGCAGACGACGAGCGCGTCCTATCTTTTGATGTCAAGTCTTGATATTTCAAGAAGGAATCTTGTCCTGCGCGGAAAGGAATCTTTTGGAAAAGTAAGCCAGATGGCGGAATACGCGAGACAGGAGATCAACGACATCGGCGGTTATTACGCGTACGGCAGGGAAATGATAAATGGAGGAAGCGTCTATGACTTTGACGTGACCAAGCTCGCCGTGTATACAAGAGATATCGGGCTTGCCGGGATCGAAGTCTATGACCTTTTGCGGGATGAGTACGATATCCAGATCGAGCTTGGCGATATCGCGAATATCCTTGCCTATATCTCCATCGGAGACCGGATGCAGGACATTGAGCGTCTGGTCGGCGCGCTTGCGGATATCAAGCGTCTCTATTCCAAAGATCCGGCGAAGATGTTAAATACCGAGTACATCAATCCGACGGTTCTGGTATCGCCGCAGGCCGCGTTTTATTCGGAGAAAAAATATATTCCGATCCGGGAATCGGCCGGAAAGATCTGCGGAGAATTTGTTATGTGTTATCCGCCGGGGATCCCGATCCTCGCGCCGGGAGAGATGATCACGCAGGAGATCATTGATTATATTGTATATGCAAAAGAAAAAGGATGCTCCATGCAGGGAACAGAAGACCCGGAGGTGGAGTACTTAAATGTACTGTCGGATGAACGGCAGGTATGGAAATAAAGGAGGAGAAAGCCGGTGGAACTTTGGTTTTCAGATTACCACACGGAGCATGTGAAAGTGTCGGTAAAGGTAGAAAAACAGCTTTTCGGGGAACAGACCGATTATCAGCGTATTGACGTATTTGAGTCGAAAGAGTTCGGGCGTTTTTTGAGTTCGGACGGAAGCATCGTATTTTCCGAACAGGATGAGTTCGTCTATGACGAGATGATCGTACATGTGCCGATGGCGGTGCATCCGCATGTGAGAAAGGTTCTGGTCATCGGTGGCGGTGACGGCGGCGTGGCAAGAGAACTTTCCTATTATGATGAGATCGAAGAGATCGATGTGGTGGAGCCGGATGAGGTGTTCGTGGAGGTCTGTAAAAAGTTCTTCCCGGATAATGCGTGCGGTCTGGATGATCCGCGTGTGAAGGTTTACAATGCGGACGGACTGCGTTTTCTGCGCACGAAAAACGACATGTATGATCTGATCATCAACGACGCGATCGATCCGCTCGGACATACGGCGGGACTTTTTACCAAGGAATTTTACGGAAACTGTTTCCGCGCGCTCAAAGAGGATGGGATCATGGTATACCAGCACGGAAGTCCGTTTTATGACGAAGACGAGGAATCCTGCCGCCTCATGCACCGCAAGGCGAGCCACAGTTTTCCGATCAGCCGTGTGTATCAGGCACATATCCCGACCTGTTCTTCCGGGTACTGGCTGTTTGGATTTGCGTCAAAAAAATATCATCCGCTCGTGGATCTGGATGCGGCGCGCTGGAAAAAGCGCGGGATCAAAACCTGGTATTATACGACAAACCTGCATAAGGGCGCGTTCATGCTGCCAAAATATGTAGAGGATATGTTGGAAGAAGAAGAAAGAGCAAAAGCATAGAAGCTTACAGATAAAGGAGGATAAAAACATGGGAAGATTACTGATTATCGGCTGCGGAGGAGTTGCGGGAGTCGCGATCCACAAATGCTGCCAGAACAGCAAAACATTTACAGAGATCTGCATTGCGAGCCGTACCAAGGAAAAGTGTGATGCGTTAAAGGAGAAGCTGGAAAAGACGACAGATACCGTTATTACCACAGCAAAGGTGGATGCGGACAATGTGGATGAACTGATCCGGTTGATCCGGGATTACAAGCCGGACGCGGTACTTAACGTGGCACTGCCGTATCAGGATTTGACGATCATGGATGCGTGTCTTGCATGCAAAGTGGATTATATCGACACGGCAAACTATGAGCCGGAAGACACGGATGATCCAGAGTGGCGTAAAATTTATGAGAAACGCTGCAAAGACGAAGGATTTACCGCATATTTTGATTATTCCTGGCAGTGGGCATATCAGGAAAAATTTAAGGAAGCAGGGATCACGGCACTGCTCGGAAGCGGATTCGATCCGGGTGTTACGAGCGTCTTCACCGCGTATGCGTTAAAGCATTATTTTGATGAGATCGAGTATATCGATATCTTAGACTGCAACGGCGGAGATCACGGTTATCCGTTTGCGACCAACTTTAACCCGGAGATCAATCTGCGCGAGGTTTCCGCAAATGGTTCCTACTGGGAGAACGGACACTGGGTAGAGACAGAGCCGATGGAGATCAAAAGAGAATATAATTTCCCGCAGGTCGGCGACAAGGATATGTATCTTTTGCATCATGAGGAGATCGAGTCTCTGGCAAAGAATGTGCCGGGCGTAAAACGTATCCGTTTCTTTATGACCTTCGGACAGAGCTATCTGACACACATGAAATGCCTGGAGAATGTCGGTATGCTTTCCACTTCACCGATCCAGTTTGAGGGCAGGGAGATCGTGCCGATCCAGTTCTTAAAGGCACTGCTTCCGGATCCGGCATCCCTGGGACCAAGAACCGTAGGAAAGACCAACATCGGATGTATCTTTACCGGAAAGAAAGACGGAAAAGAAAAGACGATCTATATCTATAATGTCTGCGACCATCAGGAATGCTACAAAGAGGTCGGATCCCAGGCAATTTCCTATACGACCGGTGTTCCGGCAATGATCGGAGCTGCGCTTGTAGTGGACAAGGTATGGGATAAAGACGGTGTATTCAATATCGAGGAGTTCGATCCGGATCCGTTTATGGATATGTTAAACCAGTATGGTCTGCCGTGGATCGTGGATGAAAATCCAAAGACCGTAGAATAAGCATTTCAAATGATAACAAAGTAAGGACAGAGGAAAATATGAAGACTTGTACCTGGGAAACGCTGCCAACGCCCTGCTATGTGGCAGATGAGAAAAAATTAAAACAGAACCTGGAGATCTTAAAAAATCTGGAACAGGAGACGGGCTGCCATGTGCTTTTGGCGCAGAAAGCGTTTTCCATGTACCACCTGTATCCGCTGATCGGACAGTATATCAGCGGGACAACGGCGAGCGGGCTGTATGAGGCGCGCCTTGGCAGGGAAGAAATGGGAAAGGAAAACCATGTCTTCGCGCCGGCTTACAAAGCGGAGGATATGAAAGAGCTGTCTGAGATCTGCGACCATATCATCTTTAACTCCTTTGCGCAGTACGAAAAGCACCGGGAAGCGGCAGGAAAAGCGAGTATCGGGATCCGTGTGAATCCGGAGTGCTCCACGCAGGAAGGACATGCGATCTATGATCCGTGTGCGCCGGGCTCAAGACTTGGTGTCACAAGAGCGCAGTTTCCGGAGGAACTGCCGGAGGACATCGAGGGACTGCATTTTCATACGCTGTGTGAACAGGACGCGGATGATCTGGTCAAAACCTTTTATGCGTTCGAGGAAAAATTCGGGCAGTATCTCACAAAGATCAAATGGCTTAACCTGGGTGGCGGTCATCATATTACAAGACCGGGTTATCATCTGGAAGAGTTAAAAAAGCTTATCGGTTATATTACCGATCGCTATCATCTGACGGTTTATCTCGAACCGGGGGAAGCGATCGCGTTGAATGCGGGATATCTGGTGACGGAAGTGCAGGATATTGTAAAAAACGATCTGGATATTTTAATCCTCGACGCGTCTGCGGCGTGTCATATGCCGGACGTGCTTGAGATGCCGTATCGTCCGCCGTTAAGAGGCGGATTTCCGGCAAAGGAGAAGCCATATACCTACCGGCTGTCCTCGATGACCTGTCTGGCGGGCGATGTGATCGGAGATTACAGTTTCACGCAGGAGATCCATGTGGGCGACCGGCTCGTATTTGAAGATATGGCGATCTATTCCATGGTAAAGAATAACACGTTCAACGGAATGCCGCTTCCGGCGATTGCGGTGCAAAAAGAGGATGGCACCGTGCAGATCGTAAAGGAATTCGGCTATGAAGATTTTAAGATGCGTTTGTCATAAAAGATAATGGAGAAAAGAATGGAACAGAAACGAGAGCAGACCAAAAGCCCGGCGGCAGACGGCTTTATCATGCCGGGGGAATTTGAGCCGCACCGTGGATGCATCCTGATCTGGCCGGAGCGTCCGGGTTCCTGGATCTACGGGGCAAAGGCGGCGCGCGCGGCGTTTCGCAATGTGATAAAGGCGATCGCGGCAAGTGAAAAAGTCTATGTCGCGGTCGGAGCGGCGGGCATGGAATCCGCCAAAGCCATGTTAAAGGAAACCGGGGAGCCGTGGCAGGAAAATGTGGAGCTTTTTTCGGCAAAGACCGATGATGCGTGGGCAAGGGATGTCGCACCGACATTTGTAAGAAAAGGAAATGTGTCAGAAGAGCATGAGATCCGCGCGGTGAACTGGGAGTTCAATGCGTGGGGCGGTGAAGTTGACGGGCTGTATGCTTCCTGGGAAAAGGACAATGCGTTTGCAAAGTATTTTGCGGAAATCTACGGTTATCCGGTCTATGACGCAGCACCGTTCGTGCTGGAAGGCGGTTCGATCCACAGCGATGGAAAGGGGACGGTCATGGTGACCGAATCCTGTCTTTTGAGTGCGGGACGAAATCCGAAGCTTTCCAAAGAGGAGATCGAGCAGCGCTTAAAGCAGTATCTTGGGGCAAAAAAAGTCCTCTGGCTGCCGCGCGGCATTTATCAGGATGAGACAAACGAGCATGTCGATAATGTGTGCGCGTTTCTGCGTCCGGGAGAGATCGTGCTGGCGTGGACGGATAACAGAGAAGATCCGCAGTATGCGCTCTCTGCAGAGTCACTTGCCTATTTGGAACAGGAGACGGACGCAAAAGGCAGGAAACTTGTCATCCATAAGCTGCCGATCCCGGATATCCCGGTCTGCATAACAAGTGAGGAACTTGCCGGTTATACGTTCGAGGCCGGTGAAGATGAGCGGGAGGCAGGAGAACGGCTGGCGGCATCTTATGTAAACTTCTATTTTTCCAATGACGCGGTGGTAATGCCGGTCTTCGGCGGAGAAAATGAAGAAAGTGACAGGCGGGCGGTGGCATTGATGCAGGAGTGGAACAAAGACCGCAGGGTGATCCCGGTTTACGCAAGGGATATTCTGGTCGGTGGTGGAAATATCCACTGCATCACACAGCAGATCCCGCTTTAAATGGGACATTTCAGGGAAAGGAAAGAGTAGATATGAGCAAAGTGAAGGTGGCAGCCATTCAGATGCGCTGTGAAAAAGAAATAGAAAAGAATCTTGCTTCTGCGGAAGCAAAGATCAGGGAAGCGGCGAAGATGGGAGCGCAGATCATATTGCTGCCGGAGCTTTTTGAACGGGAATACTTCTGCCAGCAGAGACGTTATGATTTTTACGCCTATGCAAAGCCGGTGGAGGAAAATGACGCGGTGCAGATGGGAATGCGGCTTGCGAGGGAGCTTTCCGTTGTGCTTCCGATCAGCTTTTACGAGAGAGACTGCAATAATCTCTACAATTCCGTTGCCTGTATCGATGCGGATGGAACGCTGCTTGGTGTATACCGTAAGACCCATATCCCGGATGACCATTACTATCAGGAGAAATTCTATTTCACGCCGGGGGACACCGGATTTCAGGCGTTTGCCACGAAATACGGCACGATCGGTGTCGGCATCTGCTGGGATCAGTGGTTTCCGGAGAGCGCGCGATGCATGGCGTTAAAGGGCGCGGAACTGCTGTTTTATCCGACCGCGATCGGATCGGAGCCGATCCTTGCGTGCGACAGTATGCCGCACTGGCGCAGATGTATGCAGGGGCATGCAGCCACCAACCTGATGCCGGTGATCGCTGCGAACCGGATCGGGGAAGAAAGCGTGGAGCCCTGTGAGGAAAACGGTATGCAGAGCTCAAAACTTAATTTTTACGGATCTTCGTTTATGACGGATGAGACGGGAGAACTCATAAAGAGCGCGTCCAGAGATACGGAAGAGATTCTGATGACGGAATATGACCTTTCCGATCTGATGGCAAAACGGCTCGAGTGGGGGCTGTTCCGCGATAGAAGACCGGAATATTACGGGATCATTGCAGGGAAGAACTAACGCATTAGTTCTTCCTTTAATTTTTTTGCGGCAATGCTTAAAGGACGGTTCTTGTCACAGAGCAGACATACGCACCGGTCAGGAAGCGGCTCTGTGATCGAAATCTGGCAGACCTCGCCCTTGGCGATCGACTCCTGTGCCAGCTTTTCGGGATAAAAACCGATGCCCAGATTGTGCGCGATCATCGGCAGGATCTGGTCGGTTGTCGCAGCCTCCATATCCGGCTGGAACGGCAGACCATAGTTTAAAAAGTACTGGATATAGAGCTGTCTGGTTCCGGTGTCATTTCCAAGCGAGATGAATGGCGCGTCGCCAAAATCCGCAAGGTGGCGTTTGTCGGCTGCGGCGGAAGCGAACTTTTTCCCGCCGAGTAAGATCTCATGGAAGGAATAAAGCGGAACTTTCTGCAGAGAATTTTTGAGCGTAAGTGGTGTGGTTACGATCGCAAGATCCGCAAGCCCGTTTTCTAAGGCAGTGATCGCCTGTGGTGTGGAATAATTTAAGATCCGGAGGCGCACATGTGGATAGCGCTCGCGGAAAACTTCAAGTTTGTCTAAAAGAACAAGGCGCAGTGCCGTTTCACTTGCGCCGATCGTGATAAGACCGCTCTCAAGCTCGCGGTCTTTTTTTAATTCTTCTTCTCCGACCAAAAGCTGTTCGTAGGCAATCGCGGCGTGCTCATAGAGACGGGTTCCTTCCGGTGTCAGGGTGACGCCCCGGTTAGAACGGACAAATAATTTGCAGTTTAACTCATGCTCGAGATTGTTCATGCAGCGGGTGATGTTGGGCTGGTTGTTCCCGAGCACTTCCGCCGCTTTGGTGAAGCTGTGGTACTGGGCTACAAAATAAAAGATCCGGTAGTAATCGTAGGTGATCATCGCATAAGTCCTTTCTTTGGGTGAGATCGCACAATATAAAAATAATATGACAAATATATGAAATATACGTTTTACATCTTGCTGTCTGGACAGTATAATACATACGGTAAAAAAAAGCAAGAAGGATGTGAAAAAAGTGACAGAACGGGGAAATCAGGGAAAGAAACATAACCCGATCGTGGCATGTCTGCTTTCTGAAAACCAGATGTCGGAGGCGTTTATCAACAGCGCGTTTCTTGCGCTATCCGGGGGCTTTCAGGACGCATACACTTATAATACAAGGAATGAGGTGTTCTCAAACGCGCAGACCGGAAACGTGGTTTTGATGAGCCAGCATTTTATGGCAGGGGAGTGGATGGACGGACTGCGTTATCTGCTGCCGCTCCTTTCGTTTGCGCTTGGCGTGTTCTTAGCGGAGAAAATACAGAACCGTTTCCGGTATGCAAGAAAAATGCACTGGAGACAGGGGATTCTTCTTGCGGAGATCGTGATCTTATTTTTGGTCGGATTTATGCCGGCGGCACTCAATATGACAGCGACCATACTGGTATCTTTTGCCTGCGCGATGCAGGTGCAGACGTTTCGCAAGGTCAACGGTTATTCCTACGCGAGCACGATGTGCATCGGAAATCTGAGGAGCGGAACGGCGGCGCTGTCAGTATATATGCGTGAGAAAAAAACGGATCAGTTAAGAAGATCACTTTATTATTTTGGCGTGATCCTGGTATTTGGAATCGGAGCAGGGATTGGCGGAAACCTTTCGGCAAACTACGGAATCCACACGATATGGGTATCCTGCGTCTTTTTGGGTATCAGTTTCTTTTTAATGGGAATCGAGAAGTTAAAATAAAAAAAGGAGAACAATAACATGGATTACAGTGCGATGAAAACAGAGGAACAGAAGAAAGAGCAGGAAAAATGTCTTGCCGAATACCGCAAATATCAGGAGCTTGGGCTGTCGCTCGATCTCTCCAGAGGAAAGCCGTCAGCGGAGCAGCTGGCGCTTTCGATGGGCATTCTGGACTCGTTAAAGAGTACATCGGTGTTACATACCCAGAACGGAACAGACTGCCGCAACTACGGCGGGCTTGACGGCATTGAGGAGGCAAAAGATCTGATGCGGAAGATGCTCGGAACCAAACAGACCAATGTGATGGTACTTGGAAACAGCAGTCTGACGATCATGTTTTTGCTGTTCAACCATGCCATGTTAGACGGGCTGCTTGGCGAGACACCGATGTGTATGCAGAAAAAACGGAAATTTCTGTGCCCGGCGCCGGGATATGACAGACATTTCGGCATGACCGAGTATTTCGGGTTTGAGCTTGTGACTGTCCCGATGAAAGAGGATGGACCGGATATGGATGTGGTGGAAAAGCTTGTGGCATCCGATGAGACGATAAAGGGAATCTGGTGCGTTCCGAAGTATCAGAATCCGACCGGCGTGGTATTCAGTGAGGAGGTAGTGAAACGCTTTGCCGCTTTAAAACCAAAGGCAAAAGATTTCCGTATCTTCTGGGATAACGCATACTGTATACACGATCTGTATAAGGAGGAGCATGAGATCCCGGATCTTTTGGATCTTGCGGAAAAAGAAGGAAACGGAGACATGGTCTACGAATTTTGTTCGACCAGCAAGGTGGCATTTCCGGGAGACGGGATCGCGGCGTTTGCGACAAGTCCGGCAAATATGATCGCGTTTAAAAACTATCTGAAACAGGGAACGATCGGACCGGACAAGATCAATCAGCTGCGCCAGGTGCGCTATTTTCACAGTATCGGTGAGATAAAAAAGCACATGAAAAAACAGGCAGATATCATGCGTCCGAAGTTTGAGATGGTCGAGCGCATTTTAGAGGAAGAACTTGGAAGTGCGAAGATCGCGTCCTGGACCAATCCGCGCGGAGGATATTTTATCTCCTTCGATACGATGGAGGGCTGCGCGAAGCGGACGATAGAACTGTGCCGGGATGCCGGAGTAAAATTTACACCGGCGGGAGCAACATTCCCATATGGAAAAGATCCGAAAGACTCCAATATCCGGATCGCTCCGTCTTTTGCATCGGCGGAGGAGATCGAGATGGCGACAAAGATCTTTGCGGTCAGCGTCAAACTGGCGACCCTTGAAAAACTGTCAGCAAATTCTTGACATTACGGAACCGGAACGTTACCATGAAAATACAGGGATGTCCGGATATCCGGCATTCAAAAGCAGTGTATCAAAGGATTACAGGACATGACGTTACAGCAGTTGAAATATGTGGTGACCGTTGCGGAACAGGGAAGCATCAGCGGTGCGGCAAAGGAACTTTTCATTTCCCAGCCGAGCCTTACCAATGCGATCAAGGAACTTGAAAAAGAGATGCAGATCACGATCTTTCACCGGACAAATAAGGGGATCATCGTATCCGGCGAAGGGGATGTGTTTTTGGCATACGCGAGACAGGTCTTGGAGCAGGCGGATCTTTTAAAGGAAAAATTCTTAAATGTAAAGAAGCAGAGTCCGCGTTTTTCGGTATCATGTCAGCATTATTCGTTTGCGGTCAACGCGTTTGTGGACGTGATCGAGGCGTTTGATGCGGATCAGTATGATTTCACGCTGCGGGAGACACAGACCTATGAGATCATAGAGGATGTGAGCCGCATGAAAAGTGAGATCGGGATCCTCTATGTCTCTTCGCAGAATGAGGAGATCATACGCAAACTGATCGCGAAAAATGATCTGAAATTCGAGGAGCTTTTTGTCGCGAAACCTCATGTGTTTATCAGCGCGCGCCATCCGCTGGCGGAAAAAGAAGCCATTTCGCTGGATGACCTTGAGGAGTATCCGTATCTCTCTTTTGAGCAGGGAGAATACAATTCGTTTTATTTTTCCGAGGAGATTTTAAGCACGCTTGACCGGAAGAAAAATATCAAGGTGCGCGACCGTGCAACGCTGTTTAACCTGGTGATCGGGCTGAACGGTTATACGGTGAGCTCCGGTGTGATCAGCAAGGAATTAAACGGTGAGAACATCATTGCGAAGCCGCTTTTAGTGGACGAATATATGAAGATCGGGACGATCACGCAGAAGAACATGGCACCAAGCCGGTACGGCGCGGTGTACATGGAAGCGTTAAGGCATCACATCGATCAGGCAGATAGCAGTCTGGTATAGTAAAAAACTATATCAAACTGCTATTTTTTTGTATTTTTCAAATGGAAATCAAAACCGTATACTTATGCACATAAGAAAAGTGAATGACAGCGCAGTCAGAAAGCATAAGGAGGGTATGATGAATACAGCAGTAATCGGTTTTCCGAGAGTTGGAAAATTAAGAGAATTAAAATTTGCTTCCGAGAAATTTTTCCGTCAGGAGATTTCTGAGGAAGAGTTGCTTGCCGTTGCGGCAGAACTTCGAAAAGAACACTGGGGATTTGAAAAAGAGGCGGGGATCCACTATATCTCTTCCAATGATTTTTCTTTTTATGATGGAATGCTGGATACGGCAGTGATGCTTGGCGCAGTACCGCAGAGCTACCGTGGGCTTGGGCTTTCCGATCTTGCCACCTATTTTGCGATGGCAAGAGGTTATCAGGGCGACCATGGGGATGTCAAGGCATTTCCGATGAAAAAATGGTTCAACACGAATTATCATTATATGGTGCCGCAGCTTTTTGATGATATGAAACTTGCGCTGTCAAAAGATAAACTGATCGGTGAATACGAAGAGGCGAAGAACGCAGGGATCCTCACAAAACCGGTTGTGATCGGACCGTTTACATTTTTAAAACTGGCAAATTACAATGGAAAGAAACAGCTTTCCGATTTTGTCCCGGAGATCAGGGCGGTATATGAAGAGCTGTTTGGCGAGTTAAACAAAGCCGACGTGGAATGGGTACAGATCGACGAGCCGTATCTGGTGACCGATCTTTCTGCGGAAGATGTCGCACTGTTCGTCTCACTCTACACGGATATCTTAAAGAGCAAGGGAAAGGTAAAAGTTCTGCTCCAGACCTATTTCGGGGATGTGCGTGACTGCTATGAAGAACTGACCGGACTTCCGTTTGACGGACTTGGACTGGATTTCCTTGAAGGAAAACAGACACTTGCGCTTTTGGAGAAATACGGTTTCCCGGCAGATAAGATTTTATTTGCGGGTGTGGTAAACGGAAAAAATATCTGGAAGTGTGATTATAAAAAGACACTGGAGTTACTTTTGACGATCAAGAATATCGCAAAGCAGGTTGTGATCGCAACTTCCTGCTCTCTGCTCCATGTTCCGTACACCCTGGAAAACGAGACAAAGCTGGAAGAGGATGTGAAAAAGCATTTTGCGTTCGCAAAGGAAAAACTGACAGAGCTTTCCGAACTCGCAGTGCTCACAGAAGAAGCAGAACCGGAGAACTCCGAGAGTTATAAAAAGAATCAGGCGCTGTTTGCGGACGAGCGGCTTTATCTTGACAGGGGAGTACAGGATGCGGTTGCCGCGTTAAAGGAAGAAGATTTCCACCGCGAGATGGCAAGAAGCGAACGTGAAAAGCTGCAGAAAGAGGAGTTCGGGCTTCCGTTACTTCCGACAACAACGATCGGTTCTTTCCCGCAGACCAGGGAAGTAAAGAGAAACCGCAGCAGCTACCGCAAGGGCGAGATCGACAAGGCTGCCTACGATAAGCAGGTATTTGCGTTTATCAAAGACTGTATCAAATTGCAGGAAGATCTTGATATTGATGTACTTGTACATGGAGAATATGAGCGAAACGACATGGTTGAGTTCTTTGGTGAGAACCTTGCAGGCTATGTTTTCACGGAAAAGGCATGGGTGCAGTCCTATGGAACCAGATGCGTAAAGCCGCCGATCATTTTCGGTGATGTAAAGCGCATCCGTCCGATCACCGTAAGCTATTCCGAGTATGCACAGAGCCTGACCAGCCGTCCGGTAAAGGGTATGCTGACCGGTCCGGTCACGATCTTAAACTGGTCATTCCCGCGTGAGGATGTTTCCTTAAAAGAGATGGCTTATCAGATTGGAATCTCGATCCGTGATGAAGTGTGTGATCTGGAAGCGGCAGGGATCCGTGTCATCCAGATCGATGAGGCGGCACTCAAGGAAAAACTTCCGATCCGCAGAGCAGAGTGGTACAGCGAATATCTGGACTGGGCGATCCCGGCATTCCGTCTCTGTGCAGGAAAGATCAGACCGGAGACACAGATCCATACCCATATGTGCTACAGTGAATTCAATGAGATCGTACAAGACATCGATAACATGGATGCGGACGTGATCTCCTTTGAGGCATCCCGCTCCAATCTTACGATCATCGATGCGTTAAATGCGGCTCACTTTGAGACAGAGGTGGGACCGGGTGTTTATGACATCCATTCTCCGCGTGTGCCTTCCGTGGATGAGATCGTGGATGCATTAAGGAAAATGCTTGCAAAGATCGATCCTGACAAACTCTGGGTAAATCCGGACTGCGGACTGAAGACCAGAGGAATTCCGGAGACCGAGGCGAGCTTAAAGAACCTGGTCGCGGCGGCAAAGATCGTTCGTGGGGAACTCGAAACAAAATAAAGATTGCTTTTCCGTGATGTATTGGGTAAGATAATAGAGAAAAGTCAAGGGAGACGATGCGGCAGGCAGCGTCTCCCTTTTTTGACCGTTTGGGAATGCAATGAGAAAAAAGGATTGCGAGATCTATGGAGAAACAAAAAAAGCCGGTCATCGGAGTCTGCCCGCTCTATGATGAAACGAAAGAGAGTATCTGGATGCTTCCCGGTTATCTGGAAGGGTTAAAGGAGGCGGGTTCGATTCCCGTTATCCTGCCGCTTACAGCAGAAAGGGCGGATTACGAAACGCTTGACGCACAGATAGACGGATATCTGCTGACCGGAGGCCATGACATAGACCCGGCGCTGTATGGGGAAGAACGAAATAAAAACTGCGGCGAACCCTGCAGGATGCGGGATATGATCGAGCCGTGGATCTATGAGCGGGCAGTTTTGGAGGATAAGCCGGTGCTTGGTATCTGCCGTGGCATCCAGTTTATCAATGTGGCAGAGGGCGGAACGCTCTATCAGGATCTTCCGAGTGAATATCAGACAGGAGTGGAACACCATATGTGTGCGCCGTATGACCGTGCGGTGCATGAGGTTGACATAAAATCAGACAGCCCACTGTATGACCTGTTAAAGAAAGAAAAACTCGGGGTAAACAGCTATCATCATCAGGCAGTGCGCACTGTGGGAGATAAACTTTCTGTCATGGCGGTTTCTGAGGACGGGCTTGTGGAGGCGGTATGCCGGAAAGACCGTACCTTTGTCTGGGGCGTGCAGTGGCATCCGGAATTCCTGTACCGGAAGGACGCGGATGCGAAAAAGATTTTTCAGGCATTTGTGGATGCGTGTAAAAAATAGTACTTTTTCTTTGAAAAATGGTGTATACTCGGATGTGCAGAAAAAAAGAACGTAATATGGGGGAAGATCTATGTCTGATAACCGTGATTTTTTAGGAACTGAACCAATCGGATCGTTGTTACGCCGGTTAGCGCTGCCAACCGTAGCCGCCCAGATCATAAACATGCTTTATAATATTGTGGATCGTATATACATCGGCCACATACCGGGAGACGGCGTGCTTGCACTGACCGGGGTTGGCGTCTGCATGCCGCTTATCATGATCGTGACTGCCTTTGCGGCTTTCGCGGCATCCGGCGGGGCACCGAGGGCATCGATCTTTATGGGAAAGGGAGACAAAGAGTCTGCGGAAAAGACACTCGGGAACTGTCTGACGCTTCAGATCATCATCTCCGTTATCTTAACGGTGGTACTGCTTGTCTATAGCCGTCCGGTGCTGTTACTATTTGGTGCCAGTGAAAATACGATCGGCTATGCGACAAGTTATATGAACCTGTACGCGCTTGGCACGGTCTTTGTGCAGGTGACGCTTGGAATGAATGCGTTCATCACGGCACAGGGCTTCGCGAAGGAGGGAATGTTTTCCGTACTGATCGGGGCGATCGCCAATATTTTGCTGGATCCGGTCTTTATCTTTTTATTCCATATGGGAGTCCGCGGCGCGGCACTCGCAACGATCGTGTCCCAGGCATTGTCCTGCCTGTGGGTTTGCACTTTCCTGTGCGGGGAATCGACACATTTAAAAATAAAAAGAAAGTATATGAAAATGGAAAATGGAATCGTGCTGCCGGTGCTTGCGCTCGGGCTCGCGACATTTACCATGCAGGCAAGCGAGAGCGTGATCTCGTTTTGCTTTAATTCTTCGCTTGCAAGATATGGCGGGGATATCGCGGTCGGAGCCATGACGATCTTAACGAGTGTGATGCAGTTCGCAATGCTGCCGTTACAGGGCTTGGGACAGGGCGCGCAGCCGATCATCAGCTACAATTACGGCGCGAAAAACGCGGATCGTGTTAAAGCGGCGTTCCGCCTGCTGTTAAAATGTAACTTATGTTATTCCGTTACGCTCTGGCTGCTTGTGATGATATTTCCGCAGGTGTTTGCAGGGCTTTTTACGGCAGACCCGACACTGCTCGCCTATACAAAACCGGCGCTTCGGATCTATCTGGCGTGTCTTGGGCTGTTCGGCATACAGCTTGCCTGCCAGATGACGTTTACCTCGCTTGGCAAAGCGCTGGATTCCATTGTGGTCGCGGTCATGCGAAAATTTATTCTGCTCATACCGCTTATTTATCTGATGCCGCGGCTTTTCCCGGAGAACCGGGCGATGGCGGTATATCTCGCGGAGCCGGCAGCCGATTTTTTCGCGATCCTTTTTACCTCAATTCTCTTTACGAGTGAGTTTAAGAGGGCACTGAAAAAAATGCGGCAGGAATAAAGAACAGAAAAAATCCACATCCTGTGTTTTTGGCAGGGTGTGGATTTTTTTGTAGTTACGCAAAGAAGAGTTTTAAATCATCTTCTACGGTTCCGATACCGGCGATCCCGAAGTTTTCCACCAGAACTTTTGCCACATTCGGGGATAAGAATGCAGGAAGTGTCGGTCCGAGGTGAATGTTTTTCACGCCGAGGTAGAGCAGGGAGAGCAGTACAATGACGGCTTTCTGTTCATACCAGGAAATATTGTAGACGATCGGCAGTTCATTGATATCGGAGAGCCCGAATACCTCTTTTAATTTTAAGGCGATGACAGCGAGGGAGTAGGAGTCATTGCACTGTCCGGCATCCAGTACGCGCGGAATACCGTTGATATCGCCGAGATCCAATTTATTGTATTTGTATTTTGCGCATCCGGCAGTCAGAATGACGGCATCTTTTGGAAGTGCTTTTGCAAAATCCGTGTAGTAATTTCTGGATTTCGCTCTGCCGTCACAGCCTGCCATGACGACAAATTTTTTGATGGCGCCGGATTTTACGGCATCAACGATCTGATCGGCAAGCGCGAGTACCTGATTGTGCGCAAATCCGCCGATGATCTCACCGTGCTCGATTTCTTCCGGTGGCGCGGTGCGTTTTGCGTGTTCGATCAGTTCGGAAAAATCCTTGGTCTCTCCGATGCCGCCGCAGATGTGTTTACAGCCCGGATATCCGGCGGCGCCTGTGGTATAGAGGCGGTCTTTATAGCTGGCCTTCGGCGGTACGATACAGTTGGTGGTCATTAAGATCGGACCATGGAAACGCTCAAATTCTTCCGTCTGTTTCCACCAGGCATTTCCGTAGTTTCCGGCAAAGTGCGGATATTTTTTGAATGCCGGATAGTAGTGGGCAGGAAGCATCTCGGAATGGGTGTAGACGTCCACGCCGGTTCCGTTTGTCTGATCTAAGAGCATTTCAAGATCTTTCAGGTCATGACCGGAGATCAGGATAGCCGGGTTATTTCTTACGCCAATGTTTACCTTTGTGATCTCAGGATTGCCGTAGGCGCTTGTGTTTGCTTCATCTAAAAGTGCCATGCCGTCCACACCGTATTTTCCGGCTTCGAGTGTGAGTGCGATGAGGTCGTCCACAGAAAGAGAGTCGTCAAGCGTGGCAGCGAGTGCGCGCTGTAAAAAGGCATCGGTCTCTGGATCCGATTTTAACAGGGCGTTCGCATGCTTGGAGTAGGCGGAGAGACCTTTTAATCCGTAGGTGATCAGTTCGCGCAGACTGCGGATGTCCTCATCTTTGGTCGCAAGGACACCGACGGCAGCGGCTTTTGTCTCGTATTCCGACTCTTTTCCATTCCAGAACGCCGCGTCCGGGAGAACGGTGGTGTCAGAAAGCTGTGTGAGCAGTTCTTCTTTTAAGGCCAGAGTTTCGCGAATGCGTAATACGATGGCTTCCTTGTCAAAATTTGCATTGGTGATCGTGGTAAACAGGTTTACGCTGATCCTGTGATCGGTGGACGCGGCAACCGCCTTGCCCTCTTTGCGCAGTGCGGTGGTCACAGCGGAAATGCCTTTGGTCACATAAATGAGCAGATCCTGCATGGCAGCCAGATCCGGTTTCTTTCCACAGACACCCGCCTGGGTACAGCCTGTGCATCCGGCAGTTTCCTGACACTGATAGCAAAACATCTTATATTCCATAATGAAAATCCTCCTGATTGATTTGATGTGTTCTTGACTTTTCAAACGCAGTATAATATGATCCAAACAATAAATATGTTGTTAAAACAACAAAAGGAGAAAAATTTATGAATTATTTTAAACTCGCGCGGACACCGCTGTTCGCGGGGACGACAGAAGAGGAGATAAAGCAGATGCTCACCTGCTTAAAGGCGGTCGAGCGGAACTATAAAAAAGGAGAGACCATCTACTGTGCAGGGGATGTTACGACCGAGATCGGGCTGGTGCTCTCGGGCAGTGTCCTGATCGAAAATGTGGATGCGTGGGGAAACTGCAGTGTCTTGGACAAGGTCGGCGAGGGGAGGATCTTTGCGGAATCCTACGCCTGTGTGCCGGGGGAACGGCTGATGGTCAATGTGACCGCGCAGGAGCCGGCGGGGATCCTGTTTTTGGATGTCACGAAAATGCTTCAGATCTGTCCGAACGCCTGTAGCTATCATCAGAAGCTGCTTAAGAATCTGCTCTCCGTTTCCGCACGGAAAAATCTGCGTCTGTCGAGAAGGATTTTTAATACCTCGTCAAAATCCATCCGGGGGCGGCTGCTATCCTATCTTTCGTATGAATCCATGCAGCATGCGGGCAGTGAATTTGATATTTCCTATAACAGACAGCAGTTAGCCGATTATCTGAGTGTGGATCGGTCGGCGCTGTCCAAGGAACTTGGAAAGATGCAGAAGGAGGGGCTCATTCGCGTCGAGCGGAATCATTTTTGCATTTTGAAGACACCGGAGCTGTAAAAAAGAAAAATTTTTCTGTTTCTGAAACCTTAATGGAAAATCACGGGTATTATATGTGAAAAGACAGCAACACGCGTGAAAAATTTTAAGGGAGAAAAAAGAAATGAAAAATAAGAAAATTGCGATTATGGTAATGATGATGACACTGGCAGCAGTGGGAAGCATGGGTTGTGGAAAGAGCGCGGGAGCCGGTCAGACAGTTTCCGCGGAGAAAGAAAAAGAGGAGTCCTGGATCGATAAGGAGTGGGACGAGGACGACAGTGAAGACTGGCATTCAAATTCAAAAGATAAGGATAAAGATAAGGATAAAAAGGAGGAAGATACCGAGCAGATCGACATGGAACTGGCGACTGAGGAAGATGACAGCGAATATGTCGCATCCTACGGATCTTCCCATGGATCTTCCCATGGTTCCTCACACGGATCTTCCCATGGTTCTTCTTATGGAACGCACGATACGGTCGATCTTGGCGCGGATACCGACGATCATACGATAGATGCGGTACAAAGCAGCGGCAGTGCCGGACTGCTCTCCGATGACTGGAGCGATATGGAGTTTATGCTTGACGGAGCTTACTACGCGCTTCCGGCATCTTATCAGGAACTGGAAGAAAACGGATGGAGCTTTGACCTTGCGGAATATGGTTATTCGGACGGATATGTTTTAAATCCGGGTGATAAGACCTATGATACGATCGAACTCACCAATCCGGCGTATGACGAGGATCTCATGGTGTGGGTAGGATTTATCAATACCAGTGACACGGCAAAAGATATTTTGGACTGCGATATCTGGAGTATTCAGTTAGACACCTGCAGTGGTTTTACACAGGTGGATGATTATCCGTATATGGAGATCGCGGACGGTATTGGCATCGGCAGTACCCGTGAGGAGGTCGAGGCAGCATTCGGGCCGTGTGATGACATTTATGAAGCGGATGAATATGGTTATGTGACTTACAACTACAATGTAGATTATACCTATTATTTAAAGATCACGGTTTTTGATGACATGGGCGTGACCGCGATCTCGATGAGCACTTATGAATAAGATGCACGGATCTGTGAGGGGACTGCCGTTTACGGCAGCCCCTTATTTTTAAATCATAGGAAATTCCGTCCTATGATTTAAAAACGCTCCGCGGGGATGCGCAGCTCGCGGAGATGAAGTTTATGTTGAACATACCGCTCGCACGCGAAAGTGTGCGGTAAGCGCACACTTTATTTATGTGCAAAAACGTGATCGATGAGATCAGAAAAGCTGTGTGCATGCCGGTGCAGCAGTTTTAAGTTCGCCATGCCAAGTACGATCGCTTCCATATCATGCAGGATAAAGAGTAACGGCATCAGCCACGCAAGTTCTTTCATTGTCATAATAAATTCCCTCTTTTCTTTTTTTCTTTTCGTATGTATCATAAAAAAGATGAGAGCCTGCTTCAATCAACAAAAATTTGTTTTTTGTTGCAAAAGTGGCCACAGATCAAAAAGGAGATCGGAAGGTTATGAATAAAAACGGGCTGCGGACGAAAAAGACGCGGGAAAAGATAGAGGGAAAATTTATACAGCTTTTGCAGGAAAAAAGTTTTCCAAAGATCACAGTGCAGGACATTCTGGATGCGGCAGGGATCAACCGGACAACTTTTTACCGCCATTACCGGGACAAATACGAACTGGCGGAACTTTTGTGCGGACGTTTTTTTCAGAAATTTGAAAAATGTCTGCGGGAACGTTTCGGGGACGCACTGCCGGATGAAGCGGCGTTGGAACATCTTTCACAGAGCATTCAGTTGTTTTACCGGGATTTCTATGAGGAAGGGGATGCGCTGCTTGCGCTTTTTTCCATTCATGAGGAGGAGATCCATCTGTATGATGATATGCGTCACTGTTTAAAGAACGCGTTTTTTGCTTATTATATAGAACAAAGACCGGGAACCGAACTTGAGACGGACTATTATTCGTCGTTGTACGCGTCTTTTGTAATGACCTCGTTTGAGTGGATTTTAAAGAACCGCCCGGATGTGGATGTGAGCATCTATTTCAAGAAATTCTACCGGTCACTGCATCAGATGATGTGGCAGGATGAGTCGTGTGAGAATGTGCCGGTATACCGTGTGGTGAGAATAGATGAGCCGGATTTCGGATGCGAGGGGAGACCGGACGGGGCAGAACCGATGGCAAAAGTATATTTAGAATCGGAGGACGGAGAAAAGATCGAGCGGATGGAACCGGACGCGATGCTCTATCAGAAGGAGATCAATGAGGGAACCTGTGTGAGGATCCTGGCGGATGGAAGGATGGAAAAATGGTAAAATACAGCGTTCACACAAAATTCACAAAAAATTAGCACTCACGTCTTGACAGTGCTAATAAACAGTGCTATAACGTAACTAGAACAAAGGAAGGGGATCGAAAGAAAGACTTCCGGAGTTTCACCGGACGTGCAGGAGCGCGGATGGGGTTTACAGTTTTCATATGGTTTTACATTCATGGCACACATGATTGTCGATAAAAGGAGGAATGACTTATGTTGATGCCTAGTATTTTTGGAGAGAACTTATTTGATGACTGGATGGATTTTTCGTTCCCGGATATTGATAAGACATTGTACGGGAAACATGCGAAAAATATGATGAAGACTGATGTGAAGGAAACGGATCAGGGTTACGAAGTAGCGATTGATCTCCCGGGCTTTAAGAAAGACGAGATCAAGCTGGAACTGAATGACGGATATCTGACCATCAGTGCCGAGAAGGGACTCGACAAGGATGAGAAAGATAAAGAAAACAGATACATCAGACGTGAACGTTACGCGGGCAGCATGAGCCGCAGCTTTTATGTAGGCGAAAGCCTTACCGAGCAGGATATCCACGCGAAATACGAAAACGGTATTTTGACACTGGATGTTCCGAAAGAAGACAAGAAGGCCGTCCCGGAGAAACGCTATATAGCAATAGAAGGTTAAACTGCACAGATTTGAAAAGAGGCGATTCACATGGATAAAAATCCAAAACATCCGTTGAAAAAGAAAAAGGCAGTTTCAAAGATCAACATAGCGGATCATGAGGCTGTTGCGGAAGCAAGAGAAGCACACAGTGCAAAAAAACATCATTAAGGATAAACGAAAAGATCTGCGATTTTGTCGCAGGTCTTTTCTTATGTGAAAAAACAGCCGATATATTCTATATACAGAGAGAAAAAACAGGAAAGGAAACGGATTATGAATCGCATCTCGATGGAACATAAAATGAATCGGACGGGTGACAAACTGGTCACATGGACAGCGACGGGTGAACCAAACTGGTCTTACATTCCTTCAGCCGGGAAATCTTCCAAAACAAAGGAGCAGTTTGTAAGCGAGATCAAAAATCTGGCACAGAAAGCGGCGAAGACGGAAAATAAGGCGGAGTCGGATGCCATATCAAGACAGGTACTTACACTTCGGGCGGAGTATCTTTCGGATGTTGCACCAAACCGGAAACTGCTTTATCAGCAGGCGAAAACCGTCATGCAAAAGGGAAAAGAAAAAAAGGGAAATAAGCCGATCGGAGAACTGACGCTGCTTGATTTCCTTCAGGAAAGCAAAGGAAAAGGGAACCTGGCAGAAAAGCTGACGCCGCTTGGCGGGGGAGGCGTATTAAATCAGCCCATTTTATCGACCGGCGGATATGGAGCGGATATCTCTTATCAGGGAACGCTGGTGCTCAGTAATACCGGAGTGGGATGGGGGTATGGACTGACACCGAAGGAGCAGGAAAAATCGCAGGAATTTTATGCGGTCTACTGGCGGGAATATCGTGCGGTAAAAGCGGAAAATAAAGAAGCACAGGCAGTGCTGCCGGATTATCTGGAAACAAGGCAGACGTTTGATCAGAAAGCGTGACCGGAACACATGGTAAAAATCAAACAGGAAAAAGCAAGACAGCAGGAAGAAGACTCTGAGACAAAAAAGGTTTCAGAGTCTTTTCTTGACATTTCAGAAATACCGTCTTAAAATACTTAGGAACCGAACTATTAAAGGAGAAAAAATATGCAGACAGGAAAAATGATAAACCGGATCTCAAACCGGCTGCGCAGGCGTTCGCGCGCGATCCAGGAGTCCCTTGGGATTACCGGGGCGCAGGGCAATATTTTGGATTATATTATCGTGGAATCGGGAAGCCACTCGGTATATCAAAAAGAGATCGAAGAAGAATTCGGGCTGCGGCCGTCCACGGCGACCGAGGCATTAAAGAATTTGGAGAAAAAAGGGCTGATCCGGCGCGAAGCGGAAAAGCAGGATGCCCGCTATAAAAAGATCGTGTTTACGGAGAAGGCAGAGACGATCCGGGAGGCACTGCGCACGGAGATCGAGGAATCCGAACAGCTTTTACTGAAAGGGATCAGTGCGTCGGAACAGAAGGAATTTCTGCGGATCACGGAGCAAATGTTAAAAAACCTGGATGCAGCGGGAAAGGAAGGATAGATCTATGGAACAAAAGGAACTTATGGGCAGTCTTAAGGTATCAAAAGCGGTGGCAAAGATGGCGATCCCGAGTGTGATCAGCAGTCTGGTGACGGTTGTTTATAATATGGCGGATACGTTCTTTGTGGGGCAGACGAATGATCCGCTTCAGGTGGCGGCGGTCAGCCTGACCAACCCGATCTTTATTCTTTTTATGGCATTCGCCAATATGTTTGGCATGGGCGGAAGCGCAGTGGCATCCATGGCGATGGGAGAGAAAAAAGAAGAACGCGCGAAGAACGCGTCGGCGTTTGTGGCTTATGCGTCCTTTTTCGTCGGGATCGTGTTTGCCGCTTCGCTGCTTTTGTTTATGTGCCCGCTTTTGACGCTGTTTGGGGCGGATGCACAGACCTATGCGTTTGCGCGGGGTTACACGCTTCATATTTCTTATGGCGCGCCGTTTATCATCTGGTCGGCGGCGGCAAGCTTTGTTGTCCGCGCGGATGGCGCGAGCAGGGAGGCAATGATCGGCAGTATGATCGGAACGATCGCAAACATCGTGCTCGATCCGGTATTCATCAGCGGATTTGGTATGGGAGCGGCGGGTGCCGCGATCGCAACGACGATCGGAAATATCCTCGCCTGTCTTTATTATCTCTGGTATTTTATGAAAAAGAGCAGATGTCTTTCCATCGCGCCGAAGGATTTCAAATGCGGAGACGGTATTTTGACCGGAGTATGCGTGACCGGATTTCCGACAGCGATCTTTTCCGTGCTCATGAGTGTTTCCACGATCATTTTAAATCAGATCCTGGTGGCATACGGCAATGCGCCGGTGGCGGCGATCGGGATCGTCTTTAAGGCGAATATGTTTATCACGTTTTTACAGCTCGGACTGGCAAACGGTGTTCAGCCGCTGCTTGGCTATAATTACGGCGCGGGGAACCGGGAACGTTTTATCGCGGTTGACCGCTTCACCAAGAAATGCTGTCTGATCGTCGGGATCCTTGCCACGGCGTTGTTCTTTGTGTTCCGGGAAACGATCATCCGCCTGTTTATCAATGACGCGGACATTATCTATTACGGGGTAAAGATGTTGGTGGCATACATGCTGTCCGGCCCATTCATCGGGATCCTGTTTGTGAACATGAACTGCCTGCAGTCAACCGGGAACGCGCTTCCGGCAACGATCCTCTCTGTTTTAAGACAGGGGCTGCTTCTGATCCCGGTGCTCTATCTTTTGAATGCAGTGGCGGGATTAAACGGCGTGATCTACGGACAGGCGCTTACCGATTATGTGGCGGTTATTCTGTCTGTGGTGATCTGGAACAGAAAGAAATGGATATGCTAAATGGAGGATTGGCGGGAAAGCTGATCCTTTTTTCCATACCACTGGCATGCAGCAGTGACGTTCACTAGCCAGAATTATGGCACCGGGAATATAAAAAGATGTAAGAAGATATTTGTGATCTATTTTTTGGCATATGAGGAAAATAGAACGATAAAATTTTAACGAAAGTGTCGACATTCCCGTATAAAAACTCTTATAATAGAGGGAAAGAAACAGGAGAGGGGAATAGACATGAAACAAAAAAACGGGTTCAGCGGACAGATCGGGTTTGTCTTTGCAGCAGCAGGGAGCGCCGTAGGAGTAGGAAATCTGTGGAGGTTTCCGTATCTGGCGGCAAAAGACGGCGGGGGACTTTTTCTGATCATTTATCTGGTGCTGGTGCTGACAGTCGGGTTTACCCTGCTGACCACCGATATCGCGATCGGGCGAAAGACAGGAAAGAGCGCGATATACGCATATGAAGCAATGAGAAAGAAATGGAAGTTTCTTGGAGTATTGACCTTTTTAGTGCCGATACTGATCATGACTTATTATGCCGTGATCGGCGGATGGATCTTAAAATATATTACGATCTATCTTTTGGGATCCGGGGAACAGGCGGTGGACAGTAACTGCTTTTCAAACTTTATTTCCGCGCCGTCATCCGTTTGGTACAGCATTGCGTTTATGCTTCTGACATCTTTTATTGTTTATAACGGCGTGGAAAAGGGCATAGAGCGTGTCTCAAAATTTATTATGCCGGTACTTTTACTGATGGTGGTGGGGATCGCGGTCTTTTCACTGACATTAAAAACCACGTTAGAGGACGGAACCGTGCGGACCGGACTGCAGGGACTTGCCGTTTACCTGACACCGGATCTGTCCGGCATTACGCTGGAACGCTTTTTGCAGATCGCGCTGGATGCGATGAGCCAGCTGTTCTTTTCGCTAAGTGTATCCATGGGGATTATGATCACTTACGGATCCTATGTAAAAAAAGATGTGGATCTGAATAAATCCGTATCACAGATCGAACTTATGGATACCGGTGTGGCTTTCCTGGCAGGTGTTATGATCATTCCGGCGGTATTTGTGTTTTCCGGACTGGAAGGCATGTCCGCAGGACCGGGACTCATGTTTGTGTCTCTGCCGAAGGTATTTTTCTGCATGGGATTTGCTGGAAGGATGATCGGAATCCTCTTTTTTACGCTGGCGGCATTCGCGGCACTGACGTCCTGCATCTCGGTTCTCGAATCCATTACGGCAAACTGTATGGAGTTGTTCCATTCCGAGCGGAAAAAGACAACGGGGATCCTGTCCGTGGTCTATCTGATCGTGACTGCGGTGATCGCACTTGGATACAGTGTGTTCTATGTGGAGGTAAAACTGCCGAACGGAAGTACAGGGCAGCTGTTGGATATCATGGATTATATCAGCAACAGTTTCCTGATGCCGTTTATCGCGCTGCTGTCCTCCATTTTTATCGGATGGGTGATGAAGCCGGCGTGGATCGCGGAGGAAATGGAATTAAATGGCGGAAAGTTCCGGCGGAAAAAGCTCTATAACGTGATGATCCGCTATATTATGCCGGTTGTCATGACAATTTTGTTCCTGCAATCGACCGGGCTGCTCAGCCAGATCATAAAATAGAAGGACGGAAGGGAAAAAAATTAGCACTCACATCTTGATAATGGAAGTCGATTTTTGTCCTGTCTTGTGTATCCTGGAAGTGCCTGTTTTACAGGCTTTCCGGGGCATCAGTCATTTTGTCTGGTATTGTAAAGCAGTGTCAGATTTGTCGTAAATGTCGTAAATTTGTGGTCAAAAAATGATGAGAAATGGAGAGTGCTAATAAAATGAAATTATCGTATACGAATGTAAATGGATATCTGATCCCGAATCTCACCTATAAATCCGGTGAGCAGATGGAGCAGCTTGGCAAGTATGGTTTTCTTCGCAGAGATTATCTGAAGAATCATCGAAATTCAACTTATCAGGTGATGCTTTTACAGGATACAATTGGAGAACACCTTCTGGAAGTAGATAAGGCAGCCAGAGAACGGGAAGAGGTAATTCTGAAACAGCTGGAAGAAAAAGAACCACTGCCGGATAAAGCAGCAGATCAGATGGCATGGCACAGATTTTTCGGGTAGAGAGAACTAAGAATTTTACGGTAATGAGTAATCACCATTTCAAGAATAAGAATCTGACATTGAAAGCGAAAGGTCTATTGTCGCTGATGTTAAGTTTGCCAGAGGACTGGAATTACAATATGCAGGGACTGGCAACACTGAGCAGAGATGGGATTGATTCTGTTCGTTCTGCAATTAAGGAATTAGAGCATCATGGATATGTGGAACGTCATAGATTGCGTAATGAATATTGCTTGCTAATTTGTATTTTTAGAATATCTTAATTTACTTTGCACATCTACTTTTCCTATTTTAATTTCTGCTCATCTTTATACAATCTTAATTTCAAAACAAACTTACTTACGCCCATTTAATACAAATAAAGATAGAATAAAGGCAATATAAAAAAGAAATTAAGATTATGGGGATATAGTTATGCAACAGACAAACAGATCAAGACATCGACATATGACATCATTTCAAGTGATTAGTTTAGGGTTTTTATCCGTGATTCTCTTAGGCAGTCTGCTTTTGATGCTGCCGATTGCTACAAAAAGCGGCCAGTGTACCTCCTTTTTGGATGCTTTGTTTACCGCAACTTCTGCGGTTTGTGTGACGGGACTGGTTATTAATGATACGGCAACCTACTGGTCTTTATTTGGCCAAGGAGTTATTTTACTGCTGATTCAAATCGGAGGTATGGGAATTATTACGATTGCTATTGCGATTGCTGTTGTTTCCGGACGCAAAATCGGGTTGATGCAGCGAAGTACCATGCAAGAGGCAATTTCGGCTCCAACGGTGGGTGGTATTGTGCGGAGAACGAAATTTATTATTCGGACTACTATTCTTATCGAAATCAGTGGTGCGGCTCTTTTAGCCCCTGTTTTTTGCAGGGACTTTGGGTTTTGGAAAGGAATATGGTATTCGCTGTTCCATTCTATTTCTGCTTTTTGCAATGCAGGATTTGATCTGATTGGTATAAGAACACCTTTTTCCTCGTTGACCTCCTATTCTGTACAGCCGATTGTAAATCTTGTGATTATGGTGCTGATTGTTGCAGGAGGTATTGGATTCCTTACCTGGGAGGATATAAAGAATCATAAATGGCATTTCAAAAAATACCGAATGCAAAGCAAGGTAATTTTTACGGTAACAGGATTATTGATATTCTTACCGGCTCTTTACTTTTTTTATTTTGAGTTTTCAAATGTGCCACTTAAGGAAAGAGTATGGGTTTCCTTGTTTCAATCCGTTACGACAAGAACTGCAGGATTTAATACGGCAGATTTGACTTTACTCAGTGAAGTTGGGCAGTTGCTTATCATTATGCTGATGCTCATCGGTGGCTCGCCCGGTTCCACTGCAGGTGGTATGAAAACGACAACTCTTGCAGTTCTCGTTTCATCGGCATTATCTGTATTTAGAAAAAAGGAACACACTAATTTTTTCGGCAGACAAATTCCAGATGGCACTATCAGAAATGCAGCTACGATTTTTTTGATGTATATCGTTTTATTCCTTGCCGGAGGAATGGTAATTAGCAGCACAGAAGATATTCCACTTATGACTGCTCTATTTGAGACAGCGTCGGCAATCGGGACGGTAGGGTTATCGTTGGGAATAACTCCTAAGCTGGGGCTTGTTTCCCATATAATCTTAATTTGCTTGATGTTTTTGGGCAGAGTGGGTGGATTAACCTTGATTTTTGCCACCCTTTCAGACAAAAAGCCTAACGGTTCAAAATATCCTCAGGAAAATATCACAGTAGGTTAAAGGAGAATGAAAAATGAAATCAATATTACTTATCGGTCTGGGAAGATTCGGACGGCATATTGCTATGAAATTAGATGAATTGCACCATCAGGTGATGGCGGTAGATAAAGAAGAAACCCGAGTTGATGCTGTACTTCCCTTTGTAACCAACGCTCAGATTGGGGATGCGACTAATGAGGATTTTTTAAGTTCGCTTGGTGTTGGAAATTTTGATGTTTGTATTGTGGCAATCGGAGATAACTTTCAGAATTCATTGGAAGTAACGTCCCTTTTGAAGGAACTTGGTGCAAGAATGGTGGTGTCTCGTGCCGCTCGTGATGTTCATGCAAAATTTCTTTTACGAAACGGCGCAGATGAAATTGTTTATCCCGAAAGGCAGCTTGCCGATTGGGTTGCAATTCGTTATAGCGCTGATCATATTCTCGATTACATAGAACTAGATGAAGAACATGCAATCTTTGAAATATCTATACCGGGAGAATGGATAGGAAAAACAATCGGTCAGTTGGATATACGAAAAAAATATAACGTCAATATTATGGCACTAAAAACAAATGATATTATGAATTTGGAAATAAGTTCCGATACGCAGTTGTTAGAGGGTAGTACCATGCTTGTTCTCGGGGAGACAAAACATATTCAAAAATGTTTTCATATTTAATTTTTGAAAGAAGTTGGTGATATGAAAGACTTTGTTCTACTTATAGTAGTATTGGCAGCATTTATTTATGGTTATTTTCTTATGGGAAAACTGGATAAATGGCTCGAGGAAAATCAATCCCAAAAACTTATTTCAGGTTCTAAGATTAGAATTGGATTTGAAACACCTGCAATCATAGATTCTATTGCAGGACTATTAGAACAATTTTCAAGCGAATACCCAGACTATGAGCTGAACCTGTTCTATGGTTCTGTAAGTGAAATAATAAATGGGCTAGTAAATAATAAACTTGATTTTGGCTTTACCATAGAGGACACTAACAATATTTTGAAAGATGAGTATTGTTCCTTATCCCTTCAAATAAAGCAAAACGTCATTACGTCAGGCTCTATAGACATTGCGGTACATCCAATCAACACGATTGAGAAACCAGTGAGAGTGATATGGAAAAATGACATTAATTGTATGAAGGGTGTATTTGTAGAAAAATTGCATGATTTTTCGAAGCGTTTTCTGTTTTCGGCTACATGCCCGAATGGAAAAAAAGAAGAAAAGGTGGTATAATTTCTGTATATTGTTTTTGTACAGGGAGGTGACCGTATGGGCGAAAGAAGACAAAATCCGGAACAGTTGCTAAAGTCAATCCAAACCGATGAAGAAAACCGGAATAAAGGGCATTTGAAAATCTTTTTCGGATATGCGGCTGGTGTGGGTAAAACCTACGCCATGTTAGAAGCAGCTCATATGGCAAAACAGCAGGGAATTGACGTGATAGCAGGCTATATAGAGCCTCACTCACGCACCAAAACAGCAGATCTTTTGAATGGCTTGGAAGTTCTTCCTACAAGAGAAGTTCTCTATAATGGTGTGATACTGAACGAATTCGACATTGACATGGCGCTGAAAAGAAAACCACAGCTTATCCTTGTAGATGAACTTGCTCATACAAATGCAGAAGGATGCCGGCATGCAAAACGGTATCAGGACGTTAAGGAACTTTTGAATGCAGGGATCGATGTCTATACGACTGTCAATGTTCAGCATATTGAAAGTCTTTGTGATACAGTTGCATCCATTACGGAAATTGTTGTACGGGAACGCATTCCGGATTCTCTGTTTGATAATGCAGACCAGGTTGAATTAATAGATATTGAACCACAGGATTTAATTGACCGTTTGAATACAGGAAATGTATACAGACAGACACAGGCAAAACAGGCAATAGAAAATTTTTTTACAATAGAAAATTTGACAGCTCTTCGGGAGATTGCACTGCGGCGATGTGCGGACCGGGTGAGTATCCTCACAGAAAATGCCCGCATTAAAAATCATGGAGATTATCATACAGACGAACATATTCTTGTTTGTCTATCTTCTTCTCCATCTAATGCGAAAATTATCCGTACTGCCGCAAGAATGGCTTCTGCTTTCAAAGGAAAGTTTACGGCTCTGTTTGTAGAAACACCTGATTTTTCGGTGATGAGCGAGGAAAATATAAAACGCCTGCGTTCAAATATTCGTCTTGCTGAGCAGCTTGGGGCAAAAATTGAAACAGTTTACGGAGAAGATATTCCGTTTCAGATTGCGGAATTTGCCCGTTTGTCCGGTGCGTCAAAGATTGTAATCGGGCGAAGTTCTGCTACAAAACGGCATTTGCTCAGCAAACCGACCCTGACAGAAAAGCTGATTGATTATGCCCCTAACCTGGATGTGCATATTATTCCGGATACGATTTCTAATGCGGCGGTGTGTCAGTTAAGAGAGAGCAGGGAAAAGAACCATATCGTCTTCTCTGCCACTGATACATTAAAATCTACTGCGATTCTGATTTTATCCAGTTTAGTTGGAATGATTTTCCAGAATCTTGGATTTGACGAAGCAAATATCATTACTGTTTTTGTTTTAGGTGTTCTTGTCACTGCTGTCAGCACGAAACATCAGGTATACAGTCTGATTTCCTCAATTGTAAGTGTTTTGATTTTTAATTTCCTGTTTACGGACCCCCAATTTACCTTGCAGGCGTATGATCAGGGTTATCCTGTTACCTTTGTTATCATGTTTTTGGCGGCATTTTTAACCGGTTCTCTTGCTATACGGATTAAAAACCAGGCAAAACAGGCAGCACAATCTGCTTACCGTACCAAAGTGTTATTTGATACAAACCAGTTATTGCAACAGGCAAAAGATAAAAATGAAATTGTATCCACAACTTCAAATCAGCTCATTAAACTCTTGGGAAAAGATATCGTTTTTTATTTGGCTGATGGCGAAGTGTTGGATACGCCACATATTTTTTCTGTAACTGAGGAAAACATGGAATCGTGTATTTCCGAAAATGAAAAGGCCGTTGCCAGTTGGGTATTGAAAAACAATAAACGTGCCGGAGCCACAACAGGAACGCTTTCCAATGCAAAATGCCTGTATCTTGCTGTTCGCAGCAACAGTATGGTATATGGAGTTGTTGGAATTGTGATGGGGGAAATACCGCTTGATCCATTTGAAAACAGTATTCTACTGTCCATTCTCGGAGAATGTGCCCTGGCTCTGGAAAATGAGAAAAATGCCCGTGAGAAACAGGAGGCGGCTGTCCTTGCAAAAAATGAACAGTTACGAGCAAACCTGCTGCGTGCTATTTCACATGATTTGAGGACACCGCTTACATCAATTTCCGGCAATGCCAGTAACCTTTTGTCCAACGGCGATTCCTTTGATAATGATACAAAAAAGCAGCTATACACGGATATTTATGATGATTCCATGTGGCTGATTAATCTTGTAGAAAACCTGCTGGCTATAACCCGGATTGAAGAAGGACGGTTGAATCTCCGTATAACGGAAGATTTGATGGATGATGTGATCGCAGAAGCGTTACATCATATTAACCGAAAGAGTGAAGAACATCATATTTCCGTTGAAAGTAAAGAAGAAATTCTTCTTGCAAAAATGGATGCAAGGCTTATTGTTCAGGTAATCATCAATATTGTTGATAATGCTATCAAATATACACCTAAAAACTCTCATATTGTTATTCGGACAGAAAAGCGGGGAAAACAAGCAATCGTATCCATAGCGGATGACGGAAACGGAATTGCTGACGAAATAAAGCCACGAATATTTGACATGTTCTACAGTGGTGCAAATCAAATTGCAGACAGCCGTCGAAGTTTAGGACTCGGATTATCTTTGTGCAAGTCCATTATTAGCGCCCACGGCGGAGAACTTACTGTTTCAGATAATCTGCCACACGGAACAGTATTTACATTTACATTACCGGCAGGGGAGGTTAACGTATATGAATAAGTTACTAATATTAGTTGTAGAAGATGACACATCTGTCAGAAATTTAATTACAACAACCTTAAAAGCGCACGAATACCGATATCTGACAGCACCCAATGGTCAATCGGCAATTTTAGAAGCATCTTCACACAATCCTGACATTGTTTTACTTGATTTAGGACTTCCTGATATGGATGGTGTTGAGATTATTAAAAAAATCCGTACTTGGTCAAACATGCCAATTATCGTAATCAGTGCTCGCAGTGAAGATACCGATAAAATTGATGCGTTGGATGCAGGTGCAGATGATTATTTAACAAAGCCATTTTCTGTTGAGGAACTGCTTGCCAGACTACGAGTTACGCAGAGAAGGTTATCGATGATGCAAAAAGTATCCCCTGCCGAAGAGGTTGTTTTTGTAAACGGAAAACTTCGTGTAGATTATGTTGCAGGTTGTGCCTATTTGAATGAAGAAGAGTTGCATTTAACACCTATTGAATATAAGTTGCTTTGCCTGTTGACAAGAAATATAGGAAAAGTTCTGACACATACTTTCCTTACGCAAAGTATTTGGGGAAGTAGTTGGGATAATGATATTGCCTCCCTTCGTGTGTTTATGGCGACACTTCGTAAAAAAATTGAGAAAGAACCGAACTCTCCACAATATATCCAAACACACATTGGCGTGGGGTATCGGATGCTGAAAGTTGAGTGAACTTCACAACACCATAGTTAAAGTTGGAATATAAGTTATAGATTTGTATCCGTATGTGGGACTACCGGATACGAAATACTTTGGGAAACATTCGTGTTGTGGATTTTAAGACATCTCACGTAAGGACGTTCTTTTCAGCATTGTCAGATGAAGGACTGGCACACAGCACGATCAAAGGCCTTTATGGTTTATTGAATCCCAGTTTTGAACTGGCAGTGGAAGACGGGATTATCCGTAAGAATCCGGTAACTGGAACACTTGGAGATTATGGGGCTCCGGCAAAAGAGAAAGAAGCACTGACACTGGAACAGCAGGAAAAACTTTTGAAATTTGTTGAACAGAGTAATGTGTATAAGCCTCATCTTCCAATGATGCAGGAATCAGAGACATTCCTATGACACAGATGGTATATGATGCGTTCCGTAAACAGAGAGAGCTGAACCTGATGCCTCCCATTTCATCGCATACTCTTCGTCATACGGGATGTACCAGATTGGGTGAGAACAATGTCAATCCCAAAGTTATGCAGTATGTGATGGGCCATTCAGATGCACAGATCACAATGAATGTCTACAATCATATTGCAGAGAAGTCTCATGTGGAGAACGAGATGTCTAAAATGAACCTGCCAGAAACCGCACCTGCTGTGGTATAAACCATAAGTCGTCGTCGTAAAATGTGGTAAGAAAATCAGACGAATATATTTTTCCAAGAATTTGTGGTAAAAATGTGGTCAAATCAAGAAAAACGAGTGCGAAAGCAAGTGAAAAATCCCTGTGAAGCCCGTAAAATCAAGGCTTCACAAAATCTTCACAAAATAATTAGCACTCATCTATTGACAGTGCTAACAAAACGTGATATACCTACACTAGAACAAAGAAAAAGGTTAGCAATAACCCTATGGATTTGGATAGGAAGGAGGAAATATCATGAATATCCAGAAATTTACACAGAAATCAGTGGAAGCAATCAATGATTGTGAAAAATTAGCATATGAATACGGAAATCAGGAGATTGAGCAGGAACATCTCTTAGTCGCTCTGCTGCGTCAGGAAGACGGCCTGATCTTAAAGCTGATCGAGAAAATGGAGATCAACAAGGAATACTTTTTAAACAGTGCCGAGAGCAAGCTCGCGGAACGGGTAAAGGTATCCGGCGGACAGGTCTACATCGGACAGGATCTGAACAAGGTTTTGATCAGCGCGGAGGATGAGGCAAAGCGCATGGGCGATGAATACGTTTCCGTGGAGCATCTGTTCCTTACCTTATTGAAATATCCGAACAAGGCAATGAAAGAACTCTTTAAGGAGTTTGGCATTACCAAGGAGCGCTTTTTACAGGCACTTTCCACGGTTCGTGGCAACCAGCGTGTGACGTCCGACAACCCGGAGGCAACGTATGATACACTGGAAAAATACGGTTACGACATGGTGGAGCGCGCGAGAGACCAGAAGCTTGACCCGGTCATCGGCAGGGATTCCGAGATCCGGAATGTGGTTCGGATCCTTTCGAGAAAGACCAAGAACAATCCGGTTTTGATCGGTGAACCCGGTGTCGGTAAAACCGCAGTTGTAGAAGGACTTGCGCAGCGTATCGTAAGAGGCGATGTGCCGGAGGGTTTAAAGGACAAAAAACTGTTTGCGCTTGATATGGGCGCCTTAGTAGCCGGAGCGAAATACCGTGGTGAATTTGAGGAACGTTTAAAAGCGGTTCTTGATGAAATCAAAAAATCCGAGGGACAGATCATATTATTCATCGATGAGCTGCATACGATCGTGGGCGCCGGCAAGACAGATGGCGCGATGGATGCGGGACAGCTGTTAAAACCGATGCTTGCAAGAGGTGAACTGCATTGTATCGGCGCGACGACACTCGATGAGTACCGCGAATACATTGAAAAGGATGCGGCGCTCGAACGTCGTTTCCAGCCGGTCATGGTGGATGAGCCGACCGTTGAGGATACGATTTCGATCCTGCGTGGCTTAAAGGAGCGCTATGAAGTATTCCACGGAGTAAAGATCACAGACTCTGCGTTAGTATCCGCAGCAGTGCTCTCGAACCGTTATATTTCGGATCGTTTCCTGCCGGATAAAGCGATCGATCTTGTGGATGAGGCATGTGCGCTCATTAAGACGGAACTGGATTCCATGCCGACCGAACTTGATGAACTGCACCGCCGTGTGATGCAGATGGAGATCGAGGAGACGGCATTAAAGAAAGAAGAAGACCACTTAAGCAAAGAACGTCTGGAAAACCTGCAGAAAGAACTGGCGGATCTGCGTACCGAGTTTGATACCAAAAAGGCGCAGTGGGATAACGAAAAGAAGGCAGTCGAAAAAGTCCAGAAATTAAGAGAAGAACTGGAGGGACTGCGCAAGGAGATCGAGCAGGCAAAACAGAATTATGATTTAAATAAAGCGGCGGAATTACAGTACGGCAGACTGCCGCAGTTAGAGGAACAGCTTGCCATCGAGGAAGACAAGGTGAAAAACGAAGACCTCTCTCTGGTACATGAGAGTGTGACGGATGAGGAGATCGCGCGTATCATTTCCCGCTGGACAGGCATTCCGGTTGCAAAATTAAATGAGAGCGAGAGAAACAAGACCCTGCATCTCGATGAAGAACTGCACAAACGGGTCGTCGGACAGGATGAGGGCGTCACAAAAGTGACTGAGGCGATCATCCGTTCCAAAGCGGGCATCAAAGACCCGACCAAGCCGATCGGTTCGTTTCTGTTCCTCGGACCTACCGGTGTCGGAAAAACGGAGCTTGCCAAAGCACTGGCGGCGAGCCTGTTTGATGATGAGAGCAACATGGTACGTCTTGATATGAGTGAGTACATGGAGAAATATTCCGTGTCCCGTCTGATCGGAGCGCCTCCGGGATATGTAGGCTATGAAGAGGGCGGACAGCTCACCGAGGCAGTCAGAAGAAAACCGTACTCGGTCGTACTGTTTGATGAGGTGGAAAAAGCGCATCCGGATGTATTCAATATCCTGCTTCAGGTGCTGGATGACGGACGTATCACCGATTCCCAGGGCAGAACCGTGGACTTTAAGAACACGATCCTCATTATGACATCAAACCTTGGCTCCGCGCATCTGCTGGAGGGCATTGACGAAAACGGCAATATCAATCCGGAGTGCGAGGAAGCGGTTATGAATGAGCTGCGTGGTCATTTCAGACCGGAGTTTTTGAACCGTCTGGATGAGATCATCATGTTCAAGCCGCTCACCAAGGACAATATCGGAAATATCATCCACTTGCTGATGGATGACTTAAACCACAGACTCGAAGACAAGGAGATCTCCGTGGCACTTACGCCGGCGGCGGAAGAATATGTCGTGGCACACGGATATGATCCGACCTACGGCGCAAGACCGTTAAAGCGTTATCTGCAAAAGACCGTTGAGACACTCGCGGCAAAACTGATCCTCGCGGATGAAGTGAGAGCCGGGGATACGATTGCGATCGATGTGGTGGATGGTACCTTAAAGGCATCCGCAAAACAAAAGAACTAAGTGATAAATAAGAAAAATCCTGCATGGTGTACATTCCCTGTGTCATAAACTATTGAGACAGGGAAAGCAGGATTTTTTTTATGAAACGGGTTCGGATCGTGGTATTTTTTGACTGCGTTATGGCAGTATTTTTATTGTGTCTCGTCTTTCAGCAGCGTTTTTTAAACGCGGCGGTCGAGACCGGAAAGAGGAATGAGATGATACAGGAAGAGACAAAGCGGGTGGCGCTTACCTTTGATGACGGCCCAAATCCCGAATACACAGAAAAGCTGCTGGACGGATTAAAGGACCGGGAGGTAAAGGCCACCTTTTTTCTGCTTGGAAACCAGGTGGAATTATATCCGGATATTGTAAAGCGGATGCACGAGGAAGGGCATCTGATCGGCAATCATTCGTACGACCATGTGAATCTGGGCGCGCTGTGTGAATCGGAGGCGTGTACCCAGATAAAAAAGACGAATGACGCGATCTACAAAGTGACCGGCGAATATCCGGAATATCTGCGCCCACCGTTTGGAAGTGTGAAAAACAAACTGGACGAAGATATGAATATGATCGTGACACTCTGGGACATCGATACCAGGGACTGGGAAGTGCAGAATGTGGCAAGCATTGAGAGCAAGGTACTCGGGAAGGCAAAGGACGGCGAGATCATTTTAATGCATGATGCCTATGCGACCAGCGTGACGGCAGCCCTCGATCTGATCGATAAAATGAAACAGGACGGTTATGAATTTGTCACAGTCGATGAATTGATTTTTGAGTAAATATCGTCATATTGGAGAAAATATAATTTTCTATTGTAATGAGAAATAAAGTGTCGTATCTTAATGTGAGTGATATTTTTTTGACCATAGTGTCAGCGGGAAGCAGACACATGTACGCATAAGAGGGAAAATATGGACTTGTTCGATTACATGAGAGAGCAGAATATGGAAAAAGAGGCACCGCTCGCGAGCCGTTTACGGCCGACGACCTTAGATGAGGTTGTCGGACAGCAGCATATCATAGGAAAAGATAAGCTGCTCTACCGCGCGATCAAGGCGGACAAATTAAGCTCGATTATTTTTTACGGACCTCCGGGAACCGGAAAGACAACGCTTGCGAAGGTGATCGCCCATACGACCAGCGCGGATTTCATGCAGATCAATGCGACCAGCGCCGGGAAAAAGGATATGGAGGATGTGATCGAAAAGGCGAAGAACAATCAGGGAATGTACGGGAAAAAGACGATCCTGTTCATCGATGAGATCCACCGGTTCAACAAGGGACAGCAGGATTATCTGCTTCCGTATGTGGAGGACGGCACGATCATTCTGATCGGAGCCACCACGGAGAATCCGTATTTTGAGGTAAACGGGGCGCTTTTGTCCCGCTCGGTGATCTTTGAGCTGCGCGCACTTGGAAAAGAAGATATCAAGACATTGCTTTGCCGTGCCGTTTCGGACAGAGAAAAAGGCATGGGGGCGTACAACGCGAAAATGGATGATGACGCACTGGAATTTTTGGCGGACGTGGCAAACGGGGATGCGCGTGCGGCGCTTACTGCCATTGAGCTTGGAATTCTGACGACAGAGCGGAGTGCGGACGGGATCATCCATATCACATTGGAGGTCGCCCAGGAATGCATCCAGAAACGGGTGGTGCGTTACGATAAGAGCGGGGATAACCACTATGATACGATTTCCGCGTTTATCAAGAGTATGCGTGGTTCAGACCCGGATGCGGCGCTTTATTATCTCGCGCGGATGCTTTACGCGGGAGAGGATATCCGCTTTATCTCGCGCAGGATCATGATCTGTGCGGCGGAGGATGTTGGAATGGCAGATCCGAACGCGCTTACAGTCGCGGCGGCTGCTGCAACAGCAGTCGAACGCATCGGAATGCCGGAGGCACGCATCATATTAGCGGAGGCAGTCACCTATGTGGCGAGCGCGCCAAAGAGCAATGCATCGTATATGGCAGTGGATGAGGCGCTTTCCTATATTAAGAGCCATAAAACCGGAGCGATTCCGGTTCATTTACAGGATTCCCACTACAAATCAGCGGGAAAACTGGGACATGGCGTGGGATACAAATATGCCCATTCTTATCCGAGCCATTATGTAAACCAGCAATATCTGCCGGATGGCATGGAGGATGTGACATTTTATCATCCAACGGACATCGGGTATGAAAAAGATATAAAAGCTCATTTAAAGATGCTTCGGGAATCAGCCGGATCATCCGAACAGAACTAACAGAGTGTGAAGCACGAGGAGGATTCAATTATGCAGTCATATCAGGAAATGACAAAAGAGGAATTATGTAAGGAAAAAGAAAGCCTTGAGGCGGCCTACAAGGAGTGGCAGAAGAGAGGACTTTCTCTTAACATGGCAAGAGGAAAACCATCGGAGGAACAGTTGGATCTCACGATGCCGATGATGGATGTGTTAAACAGCAGTGCGGATCTGCACAGCGAGGATGGAACTGACTGCAGAAATTATGGCGGAATGGATGGAATCCCGGAAGCAAAACGTTTTATGGCAGGCATGATGGGCGTGAACCCGGAAAATGTTCTGGTTTATGGAAATGCCAGCTTAAATATCATGTATGATACCGTTTCCCGCTCCATGACCCATGGTGTGATGGGAAGCACACCGTGGTGTAAACTGGACAAAGTCAAATTCCTCTGTCCGGTACCTGGATATGACAGACATTTTAAAGTAACGGAGTTCTTTGGCATCGAAATGATCAATATTCCGATGACAGCGGAAGGACCGGATATGGATCTGGTAGAGCAATACGTTTCCGAAGACGCGGCGGTAAAGGGAATCTGGTGTGTACCAAAATACTCCAATCCGCAGGGAATCTCCTATTCGGATGAAGTGGTAAAGAGATTCGCGGCATTAAAACCGGCGGCAGAAGATTTCCGTATCTTCTGGGACAACGCTTATGTGGTACATCATTTATATGAAGATGACCAGGATGAGATCCTTGATATTTTAAGTGAGTGCGAAAAAGCAGGAAATCCGGATATGGTCTACGAATTCTGCTCCACATCAAAGATCAGCTTCGCGGGCGGCGGTGTTGCGGCACTTGCGGCATCCAAAGCAAACCTTGAGTTTATCAAAAAGCAGTTTACCGTACAGACCATCGGTTATGACAAGGTAAACCAGCTCCGTCATGTGCGCTACTTCAAAGACATGGATGGCGTGAAAAAGCAGATGATGAAACAGGCAGCGATCATGCGTCCGAAGTTCGAGATGGTAGAAAAGGTACTTTCCGAGGAACTGGGCGGACTGGAAATCGGTTCCTGGATCAACCCGAAGGGCGGATACTTTATCTGTTTTGAATCCTTAGAGGGCTGTGCGAAGTCTATCGTCGCAAAGGCAAAAGAAGCCGGCGTGACCCTGACCGGAGCCGGAGCGCCGTTCCCATACGGAAAAGATCCGAAAGACTCTGTGATCCGTATCGCTCCGTCTTTCCCGACCATGGAAGACTTAAAGATGGCAGCGGAGATCTTTGTGGTATGTGTCAAACTTGCGAGCGTGGAAAAATTACTGGAAACAAAATAAAGAAAAGAGAGGGTGCCGCGCGGCATCCTCTTTTTGGCACGTTATGGGAGCGGGATTTCGTCAGTAAATCCCGCTTTGTATCTTAAAGGAGATTGGAATGGAAAAAAATAAAAATCTGGGTATTCTGTTTATTGTGCTCTCCGCGTTTTCATTTGCATGGATGAGCACGTTTGTGCGTCTTGCGGGAGATCTCCCTTCTGTGGAGAAGAGCTTTTTCCGTAACCTTGTGGCGGTGGGCGTGGCGGCATTTACAATGACCCGCTCCAAAGAAAAGATCGTGATGGGAAAGGGCAATCTGAAATTTCTGATCCTGCGCGCGCTGTTTGGAACGATCGGAATTTTGGGAAACTTTTACGCGATCGACCATCTGGTGCTTTCAGACGCGAATATGTTAAATAAGATGTCACCGTTTTTTGTCATCCTCTTTTCCTATCTGATCTTAAAAGAGGATCTGACACTGGTGCAGGGAATCTGCGTGGCTGGCGCGTTTATCGGCAGTCTGTTTATCATAAAACCGACTTTCGCGAATGCAAACCTCGTTGCGTCCCTTGCCGGTCTTTGCGGAGGGGTCGCGGCAGGAGCGGCTTACAGCATGGTGCGTGTCTTGGGACAGCGCAAGTGCAGCGGGTCACTCATCATCTTTTTCTTTTCCGCGTTTTCCTGCCTTACAACATTACCGCTCATGATCCTTAATTTTGAGCCGATAAGCGCAATGCAGCTTTTATATCTCCTGCTTGCGGGAGCAGCCGCGACCAGCGGACAGTTCTGTATCACGGCAGCCTACTTTCATGCGCCGGCGCGGGAAATATCGGTCTACGACTATTCACAGATCATATTTACCGCGATCATCGGATTCTTCCTGTTTGGCCAGGTGCCGGATGCGTACAGCATCTTTGGCTATGTGGTGATCCTTGCGATGGCAGTGGTGATGTTTTTATATAATAACGGGAAATTGGGGAAAAAGAAGGAAAATGCCTAGTTTTCCATAAATTTTTTCCGGTATTCCCTTGGCGTCATGCCAAAACGTTTTTTGAACATCCGGTTAAAATAAGAAAGATTGTCAAACCCGGATTCCGCGGCGATATCGAGGATCGAGGATTCCGAAGAGACAAGCAGTCTCGATACCATGGTGAGCCGGTAGTCATTGAGGTAATCAATGAAAGAGGTTCCCATGGTATTTTTAAAGAATTTCATAAAATGCGACTGGCTCAGTCCCGCTTCTTTTGCCATATCGGCGATCGAAATCTTTTCCATATAATTATTTTCTACATATTTAATAATGAGTTTCATTTTCTCCAGAGACTTCCGGTTCTTGAGCGGAGCCTCGGCGGTGCAGCACTGGGAAAACAGAATGTGGAACATCAAAAAAAGCTGCGCCTTGATGGCAAGCTCATAGGCCTTTGGATAGGTCTTACAGACCTCATCCGCACCGTCCACGCAGGCAGCGATCGGCGCATAATAGGGGTGATCCGGCTCAAAGAGCGTAGGAATGGACAGCCTGCCATCCAAAAGCGGCTGGAAATAATCACTTGAACAGGCATCCGTCTGTTTGGAGATCAGAATATCGAGCTTGAAAATGATGTTTTCATATTCCATGCTTTCGAGTTCGTACTGTTCGATCGAGTGGAGCTGCCCCGGAATGATAAAAAGGATGCTTCCGGCGGAGACGACATACTGTTTTAAATCTACCGTGATGAGCCCCCGTCCCTTCTTAATATAGATGATCTCCATCTCGTCATGCCAGTGAACCGGCACCGAGGCAAAATCAAGCGGGATCGAGCAGGGGTAGGTGGTATATGGAAACGCGACGTCCCCGTGCGATTTCTTTTCCTGATAATTTTCATATTCGAGAATGTTCATATAATATAGTATCCTCCTGAAAAGTAAATTTTTTACGCAGTCTAAAACGATGATTTCCGGTTGGTGAGATGACATTTTTCCGGCAGAACGTGTGGCAGATGGGGAGACAAGTCCGGAGTATTTTTCGTCCTGGCGGATGCCGGGGCGGGAAAATGCTCCGCCGCAGTCTGCCCCCTGCCACACCCTGGCGGCTGAAAATTTAAAACTCACCAGATGATAGTATTGTACCACTTTTAAATGCGATATTACAAGAAAAAGCATGTGGACGGCGTTATAATCATTTCAGAATCAAACAAGAGAGTAATAGCAAACAGACAATATAGAACAATGGAGGGCAATGATGAATTTATCAGAGATCGTATCAAACAGATACCACAAAGGAATTGGAGACTGCTCCAATGAAGAACTTTACTACGCACTGCTTGAAATGACAAAGAACATGGCAGCTGCAAAAGAAAGCAACGAAGGAAAGAGAAAATTATATTACATTTCCGCAGAGTTCCTGATCGGTAAATTATTATCCAACAACCTGATCAACCTCGGCGTATATGAAGAAGTAAAAAAGACACTTGCAGACAACGGCAAGAGCCTTGCGGAAGTAGAAGAAGTTGAGCCGGAACCGTCACTCGGAAACGGCGGACTCGGACGTCTCGCAGCATGCTTCCTCGATTCCATCGCAAGCCTTGGCTTAAACGGCGACGGTGTCGGATTAAATTACCATTACGGACTGTTCAAGCAGGTATTTGAAAACAATCTGCAGAACGAAACAAAGAATCCGTGGATTGAAAAAGAGAGTTGGCTGAAGAAAACAGATGTTACCTATCCGATCCAGTTCGGTGGTTTCACTCTGACATCCAGACTGTATGATATCGATGTAGTCGGATACAACAACCGTACAACCAAGCTTCACTTATTCGATGTTGAGACCGTAGATGAGAGCATCGTAGGTGACGGAATCGATTTCGATAAAGAAGATATCGCAAAGAACCTGACATTATTCTTATATCCGGATGACAGCGATGACAAGGGACGTCTGCTCCGTGTATATCAGCAGTATTTCATGGTAAGCAACGGCGCAAGACTGATCTTAGACGAAGCTGTTGCAAGAGGATGCAACCTGCATGACCTTGCGGATTACGCAGTCGTACAGATCAACGATACCCATCCGACCATGGTGATCCCGGAACTGATCCGTCTTTTGATGGAACGCGGCATCGAGATGGACGAAGCGATCGATATCGTATCCAAGACCTGCGCATACACAAACCACACTATCCTTGCGGAAGCATTGGAAAAATGGCCGATCGGTTACATGGAAAAAGCAGTTCCGCAGTTAATGCCGATCATTTACGAACTGAACAACCGTGTAAACAAGAAATTCCGTGACAAATCCGTTGCGATCATCAAAGACGGCTGTGTACACATGGCACACATCGATATCCATTATGGATTCTCCGTAAACGGTGTTGCGTACCTGCATACAGAGATCTTAAAGAACAGCGAATTAAATAACTTCTACAAGATCTATCCGGAGAAGTTCAACAACAAGACAAACGGAATCACATTCCGCCGCTGGCTGTTACACAGCAATCCGGAACTGACAGCACTGATCGAGTCCCTGATCGGACCGAAGTTCAAAGAAGACGCGATGGAACTTGAAAAACTCGGTGCTTACGTTGATGATGACGCGGTTCTTGACAAGCTGCTTGCAGTAAAGATGGGCAACAAAGTAAGATTAAAGAATTACTTAAAGAAGACACAGAACATCGATATCGATGAAAATTCTGTTTTCGATATTCAGATCAAGAGACTGCATGAGTACAAACGTCAGCAGATGAATGCACTCTATGTGATCAATAAATATTTCGAGATCAAAGAAGGCAAGAAACCGGCAAGACCGATCACAGTGATCTTCGGCGCGAAAGCAGCTCCGGCTTATGTGATCGCAAAAGATATCATTCATCTGATCCTCTGCTTACAGCAGATCATCGACAATGATCCGGAAGTAAGCCCGTACTTAAAAGTTGTTATGGTAGAAAACTACAATGTAACACTGGCTGAAAAACTGATCCCGGCAGCAGATATCCATGAGCAGATCTCACTTGCTTCCAAAGAAGCATCCGGTACCTCCAACATGAAATTCATGTTAAACGGTGCGCTTGCGATCGGAACCATGGATGGTGCAAACGTGGAAATGCATCAGTTTGTCGGAGATGACAATATCTATATCTTTGGTGAATCTTCCGAGGATGTCATCAGACATTACGAGAAAGCGGATTATGTATCCAGAGATTACTATAACTCCGATGAAAAGATCAGACGCGCGATCGACTTTATCGTGAGCGATACCTTAAAGAGTGTCGGAAACGCAGAGAACTTAGAGCGTCTTTACAACGAGCTGTTAAACAAAGACTGGTTTATGACATTACCGGATTTCGAAAGCTACCGTGAGACCAGAGACCGTATGCTTGGTGATTATGAAGACAGAAAAGCATGGGCAAAGAAGACACTCATCAACATCAGCAAGGCAGGATTCTTCTCTTCTGACAGAACGATCGAAGAATACAACAAAGACATCTGGAAATTAAACTAATATTTGTAATATACTCCAAACTACTTAAAAGCAAAAAGGGAATCACTGAAAGGTGGTTTCCTTTTTGTTTGTGATTTGCTATAATAAGCGAAGTAATCGGAGGCATAAAAAGACAATGAAATTGCAAAAAATAAAGATAGATGGCATGCTAGCTGCGGGGATCCTCCTCGCGGGAATGGCTGCCGGCTGCGGAAACAGCAAAAATAAGGAAGATCAGGAGGCATACCGCCAGATCGGGATCAACAATTTAGAGCAGGGCAAGTATGACGATGCAGTCGATGCGTTCCAGAAGGCGCTGGATCAGTCGCTTGCGACGATCGGCGCGGAGGAACTCGATATCTGCTATTACAAGGCACAGGCGCAGTATATGGCAGGAGACACCAAGGGAGCGCTTGAGACGTATACGGCGCTGATCGACTATGACAAAAAGAACGCGGACGCGTATTATCTCCGTGGCAGTTTATACCTGTTGGAAGGCGAGGATAAAAAGGCGCTTGCGGATTACGCGTCAGCAGTGGAAAATGATGATGCCAATTATGATTTATATATCCAGGCATATTCGGATCTGACGGATGCGGGATTTTCCGATGAGGCAAAGCAGTATCTGGAGGACGCGGTGCAGGTGTCCGGGAAAGATGCGCAGGATTATGCGATGCGTGGAAAGGCGTATGCGCTGCTCGGCGAATATGACAAGGCGGCGGAGCAGCTGGACAAAGCGGTGGAATTAAAAAGTGATGACGCGATCCTCTACCGTGCGCAGGTCTATGAGGCAGCCGGAGATTCGGATAAAGCCCAGTCCCTTTACGAGGAATATGTAAAAACAAATGAGGATAACCCGGCGGCGCTCGGCAGTCTCGGCAGTATGCTGTTAGAGGCTGGAAAATATGAGGATGCCTTAAATTACATCCAGACAGCGCTCGCGTCAGAGGATGTGGAAGATGAGCAGAACCTGCGCAGGAACGAAATACTGGCGTACGAATATAAAGGTGATTTTGCTTCGGCAAAAGAAAAAATGGCATCTTATGTGGAGGATTATCCGGAGGATGAGACCGCAGCGCGCGAGTACCAGTTTTTGCAGACCAGATAGCAGATAAGAGAGGTATATATGGTAGAAACGGAAGTACAAAAAGAACGTGTGATCTTAGTCGGTGTGAGTGAACAGGATGGAGACGACACCAAAGATTCCTTGGAGGAGTTAAAAGAACTGGTCGCCACGGCGGGTGCAGTGACCGAGGGCATGGTCATCCAGAACCGTGAGAGGATTCATCCGGGCACTTATGTCGGAACCGGAAAAGTGTCGGAGATCAAAGAGATGCTCGCCACGACCGGGGCGACCGGAATCGTGTGCGATGATGAGCTTTCTCCGGCACAGATGAAAAATCTGGAGGATCTTTTGGATACCAAGGTCATGGACCGCACGCTTGTGATCTTAGACATTTTCGCGGCGCACGCGTCAACCAGTGAGGGAAAGATCCAGGTTGAACTCGCACAGCTCCGTTACAGCATGACGCGGCTTGCCGGATTCGGGCGTTCCATGTCAAGACTGGGCGGAGGGATCGGTACAAGAGGACCCGGAGAAAAGAAATTAGAGATGGATAAGCGTATCATCCGCACCAGGATCTCACAGCTGAAGCGGGAACTCGCGGAAGTAAAAAAGCACCGCGAGGTCGCGAGAGGGCAGCGGATGCGCAATCATGTCCCGGTTGCGGCGATCGTGGGTTATACCAATGCCGGAAAATCCACGCTTTTAAACCACCTGACTCATGCGGGTGTTCTTGAGGAGGATAAGCTTTTCGCAACGCTCGATCCGACGACCAGACAGCTTGAACTTCCGGGAAAACAGCAGATTCTTCTGACAGATACGGTCGGTTTTATCCGAAAACTGCCGCATCACCTGATCGAGGCGTTTAAAAGTACCCTGGAGGAGGCAAAGTACGCGGATTTTATCATTCATGTGGTGGATGCGTCCAATCCGCAGGCGGACAAGCAGATGTATATTGTATACAACACGCTGCGAGAGCTGGATATCCGGGATAAAAAGATCGTTACGCTGTTCAATAAAATGGACCGCCCGGAAGCAGACAGGGAACTGCGGGATTTCCGTGCGGATCATACCGCACGGATCTCGGCGAGAAATGACAGGGATCTGGAAACGGTAAAAGAACTGTTAGCACAGGTTTTGCGGGAAAACAAGACTTATATGGAGCATGTATTTTCCTATGAAGACGCCGGAAAGATCCAGGTGATCCGCAGGCAGGGAGAACTGCTGAGCGAGGAATATACACCGGAGGGCATTTTTGTGAAGGCGTATATCCCTGCGGAAGTTTATGACAGACTTGGAATCTGAACGTAAGGGGTCGATTGCAAAGGAAAATTTTGTATGATAGAATAAAAGAAATCATGTTGACTGTTGACGGAATGCACGAAGCGGAAGGGAAGAGAAGATGACATTACTGATTAAAAACGGAAGAGTGATCGATCCGGCGACCAGAACGGATAAGCAGATGGATATCCTCGTGGAAGACGACAGGATCGCAAAACGCGCGGAAAAGATCGACACAAAAGCAGATAAGACCATAAACGCGAAGGGCTGTTATGTTATGCCCGGATTTATTGATATGCATGTGCATTTAAGGGATCCGGGACAGGAAGAAAAAGAAACCGTTGTGACCGGAAGCCGGGCGGCGGCGCGCGGAGGATTCACCACGATCCTTGCAATGCCGAACACAAAGCCGGTAGTGGATAACGCGGATGTTGTAAATTATGTCCACAACAAAGCAAAGAATTTGGGACTGGTGCATGTGCTGCAGATCGGAGCAGTCACCAGGGGACAGAAAGGCGAGGAGCTTGCGGCAATCGAAGAAATGGCGGCGGCGGGAAGCCCTGCGATCAGTGAAGACGGAAAGTCTGTCATGAACGCAAAGCTTTTGCGCGACGCGATGAAGATCACGCAGAAACTGGATATACCGGTGTTATCACATTGTGAGGACAAAAATCTCGTGGATGGCGGCGTGGTCAATGCGGATGCCAACGCGAAGAGAGAAGGGCTGCGCGGGATTACCAATTCCGTGGAGGATGTGATCATTGCCCGTGATATCATGATCGCGAAGGATACCGGCGCGGCACTGCATCTGTGCCACTGCTCGACAAAGAGCAGCGTTATGATGGTGCAGATGGCAAAAGAGCAGGGCGTGCGCGTGACGGCTGAGGTATGCCCGCATCATTTCACACTGACCTCGGATGATATGATCCCGAAGGACACCAACTACAAAATGAACCCGCCGCTCCGGACAAAAGAAGATGTCGAGGAATTAAAACGCGGCTTAAAAGAGGATATCATGGATGTGATCGCTACCGATCACGCACCGCATACGGCAGATGAGAAAAACAACAGCATGGAGAAGGCACCGTTTGGTATCGTAGGACTTGAGACGGCGGCGGCACTCACCCATACGGAGCTGGTTTTAAAAGACTATCTGACGCCGATGCAGATGGCGGAAAAAATGAGCTGCAATCCGGCAAAGATCTTAGGACTTGACGCAGGAAGCTTAGAAGAAGGAAAGCCGGCAGACATTGTGATCTTTGACCCGAAAAAGACCTATAAGATCGATAAGAATAAATTCTGGTCAAAGGGCAGAAACACACCGTTTGACGGAAGAGAAGTGACCGGAGCCGTGCTTACGACCATTGTGGAAGGCAAGATCGCTTACGATATCAAGATGGATCACGAGATCACAAAATAAATTGAAGACGGAGTACAATCATGATAAATAAATTAGTAGAAAAAATCAAACAGACCAAAGCACCGATCGTAGTCGGACTTGACCCGATGCTTTCCTATGTACCGGAACATATCACAAAAAAGGCATATGCGGAGTATGGAGAAACCTTAAAGGGAGCGGCAGAAGCGATCTGGCTTTACAACAGAGAACTGATCGACCATATCCATGACCTGATCCCGGCGGTGAAGCCGCAGATCGCCATGTATGAACAGTTTGGCGTGGAAGGACTCATCACGTTCCAGAAGACGGTGGATTATTGTCATGAAAAGAATCTGATCGTGATCGGTGATGTGAAAAGAGGCGATATCGGCTCGACTTCAGCGGCATACGCGACCGCGCACCTTGGAAAAGTACAGGTGGGCGCAAAAAAGATCCCGGCGTTCAATGAGGATTTCGCGACGGTAAATCCGTATCTTGGTTCAGACGGTATCACACCGTTTCTGGATGTATGCAAAGAGGAGAAAAAAGGTCTCTTTATCCTAGTAAAGACATCAAATCCATCCAGTGGAGAATTCCAGGATCAGATGATCGGGGAGAAACATCTCTATGAAATGGTCGGCGAGCGTGTCGCAGAGTGGGGCAGCGAACTGATGGGAGATTCCTACAGCTATGTCGGAGCCGTGGTCGGAGCTACTTATCCGGAGCAGGGAAAACTGCTCCGCAAGGTGATGCCGAAAAGCTTTATCCTTGTGCCCGGATATGGCGCACAGGGCGGAAAGGGCGAAGATCTGGTTCATTTCTTTGACGAGGACGGACTTGGCGCGATCGTAAATTCCTCCAGAGGCATCATCACTGCATACAAAAACGAAGCGTACGCGTCTTACGGAGCAGAGCATTTCGGTGAGGCGGCAAGAGCAGCTGTCCTTGACATGATCGCGGATATCAACGGCGCGCTTGAGAGGAGATAATCATGGCGGAAAAAGCAAAAGAAACAGCAATTATCATAGATCAGAAAGAACTTCTGCCGGGCATTTTCGATATGTGGCTCCGGACGGAAAAGATCGCGAAAGAGGCGAAGGCGGGACAGTTTGTGTCCGTATACTGTCATGACGGCAGCCGCATCCTGCCACGGCCGATCAGTATCTGTGAGATCGATAAGGAAGACGGGGCAATCCGTCTGGTATACCGTGTTGCCGGAAAAGGAACCGAAGAATTTTCCAAAATGCGCACCGGCATGCACTTGCAGCTGGTAGGGCCGCTTGGCAACGGATTTCCGAAGAAAGAAAAAAAAGCGTTTTTGATCGGCGGAGGAATCGGAATTCCGCCGATGTTGGAGCTCGCAAAAGAATTAAACTGTGAAAAACAGATCATTCTGGGCTTCCGTGATGAAATGTTTCTGATGGATGATCTGAAGAAACAGGGCAGTGTCTATGTGGCAACCGAGGACGGCAGTGCGGGAACAGAGGGAAATGTGTTAGACGCAATCCGTGAAAACGGACTGGATGCGGACATCATCTATGCCTGCGGACCGCTTCCGATGCTCCGGGCGATCAAAGAATACGCGGCAGAAAAACAGATCGAGTGCTGGATCTCCATGGAAGAACGCATGGCGTGCGGCATTGGAGCCTGTCTTGCCTGTGTATGCAAATCGAAAGAGCGCGATGAGCATTCCAACGTAAAGAACAAGAGAATATGCAAAGAAGGCCCGGTATTCCGTGCGGAGGAGGTAGAATTCTAATGAATTGCAGTGTAGATCTGGCAGGTGTTACCTTAAAAAATCCGGTCATGACCGCTTCCGGTACGTTCGGTTCCGGTCAGGAATTTTCGGAGTTTGTAGATTTAAATCAGCTTGGCGCGGTTGTGACAAAGGGCGTCGCGAATATCCCGTGGGCGGGAAATTCGACACCCCGTGTGGCGGAAGTCTATGGCGGTATGTTAAACGCGGTCGGACTTCAGAATCCGGGGATCGATCTTTTTATTGAGCGTGATATTCCGTTTCTCAAAAAATATGATACGAAGATCATTGTGAATGTCTGTGGAAAAACAACCGAAGATTATCTTGAAGTTGTGGAAAGACTGGCGGACCAGCCGGTCGATATGCTTGAGATCAACATTTCCTGCCCGAATGTAAAAGAGGGAGGCATCGCGTTTGGACAGGATCCAAAGGCGGTGGAGGCGATCACAAAGGCAGTGAAGGCAAAGGCAAAACAGCCGGTGATCATGAAATTGAGCCCGAACGTCACCGATATCACCGAGATGGCAAGAGCGGCAGAAGCGGGCGGCGCGGATGTCCTTTCCCTGATCAATACGCTCACCGGAATGAAGATCGATATTGAAAGACAGTGTTTTGTACTCGCAAACCGCACCGGTGGAATGTCCGGTCCGGCGATCCATCCGATCGCGGTGCGCATGGTCTATCAGACTGCGCAGGCAGTAAAGATACCGATCATCGGCATGGGCGGCATTATGACGGCAGAGGACGCGATCGAGATGATACTTGCGGGTGCAACAGCGGTATCGGTCGGAACCGCCAATTTCACCAACCCGTCGGTTACGATGGAGATCGCAGATGGAATCAAAAATTATATGGAATGCCACCAGGTGGCGGATATCCGGGAGCTGGTAGGAGCAGTACACGACAGATTTTAGGATCTGCCGTGTCACCGGAAAGAAAAATATGGAGGTCTTTGGAAGAATGGAAAATTATAAATCAGAGTTTATTGAATTTATGGTAGAAAGTGATGTATTAAAGTTCGGAGATTTTACGTTAAAGAGCGGAAGAAAATCTCCGTTTTTCATGAATGCGGGCGCATATGTGACCGGTACCCAGTTAAAGAGACTGGGCGAGTACTACGCAAAGGCGATCCACGCAAATTACGGGGATGATTTCGACGTGTTGTTCGGACCGGCTTACAAGGGGATCCCGATCTCTGTTGTGACCGCAATCGCATTCAGCGAACTTTACGGAAAGGAAGTGCGTTACTGCTCTGACCGCAAGGAGATCAAAGATCACGGGGCGGACAAGGGTGGTTTCCTTGGAAGTACATTAAAAGACGGAGACCGCGTGGTCATGATCGAGGATGTCACAACTTCCGGAAAATCCATGGAGGAGACCGTGCCGAAGGTAAGGGGAGCCGCAGACGTGGAGATCGTAGGACTGATGGTATCCTTAAACCGTATGGAAGTAGGACTTGGCGGCAAAAAGAGCGCACTGGATGAGATCCGAGAGAAATATGGTTTTGCGGCAAATGCCATTGTCACGATGGAAGAAGTGGTAGAGCATCTTTACAACCGTACCTGCGGAGGCAGAGTTGTGATCGATGATGAAATAAAAGCGGCGATCGATAAATATTATGAGCAGTATGGCGTAAAATAGAATAGTGCAGATAATAGTTTAAGAGGTCGGAATATTGAGAAATAAAAAGGAAGAGCATCGGCTTGTACTGGCGTGGACACTTTTTATTGTTTATATGGTTTTCCTCATGTATTTTCTGTTTTTCGCGGAGATCATGGGGAGAACTTATATTGACAGGGATTACCATTATAATCTGACTCCGTTCCGGGAGATCAGACGTTTTATTGTATACCGGAGAACACTCGGATGGTTCGCGGTTCTTTCCAATCTGCTTGGAAATGTGCTGGCGTTTGTCCCGTTTGGCATGATCTTGCCTATGCTGACCCCAAAATGCCGGAACTTTTTTCACATTGTTCTGCTGGGGGTTGACTTCAGTCTGTTTGTAGAGACGATACAGCTGATATCAAAGGTCGGAAGCTTTGATGTGGACGATCTGATCTTAAATACGCTTGGAGCTGCGCTCGGATATCTGGTCTACAGACTGATCCGGCGATACTTTAGGAGAAAACACGATGACAGGAAAGAGAAAACACTATAAATTTACAAAACGCAAAAAGTCGGTGCGCGGAAGCCTGGCACTCATACTTGCCGTGGGAGCGATCCTCATTTTTGCGGTGACGGTGATGGAGTCCTTTCACAAAGGCGGAAATGGCAGCGTGTACCTTGGCAGTGCGGGAGTGCTGTCCTTATTGATCTCGGTGTGCGCGCTGATACTCGCCATACTCGCGGTAAAAGAAGAAGACACGTTTAAGACGGTGCCGTACATCAGTCTGGTGTGCAGTGTGCTCATAACCGGAGTCTGGGCAGCGATCTACGCAGCCGGATTTTTATTGTAAAGTTGTAGTTTCAGATAGTAAAGGAAATGGTTAAGCCAATGAGTTATCAGGATATTTACAGAGAAAAAAACGAAGAAGTGGCAGAGCGCTGCGAGCTTGTGATGAACCGCATTGCGGAAATAGAAAAAGAAGAGGCGGCCGGTGAGCCGTATATTTCTTACTTTAAAAAAGTAAGCCGGTTTATTCTGTTAAACCGGGAGATTTTAAAAAAAGAAGAAAGCGGGGAGTTAGATCACCGCAGTCTTGCCGAGTGCGAGGAGTGGAATGAAAAACTCTATGAGGACATCCTGCCGGAGCATTACGAAGCAAGTTATGCCAATCCGGCGTACGCGGTAAAAACGCTCGGAGAAACATTTGGCGGGATTTTGAGCTTTTTATATGCAGAGATCCGCGCGATGATCCCTTACGCGTTTGAGGGAAGAAAATATAACATTACGATCTTGGCGGAACTGTTTTGCGAGGTATATGGCTGCTTTACGGACGAAGAAGGCGTATCAGAAAAAACGGTGGAGCAGGCAGTTTACTGGTTTTTCCACGATTACAGCGAAGTCTTTACCGAGGAGAGCGTGCAGGGCATGGTAGATCCGGATCTCGACTTTTTTACCCGGATTATCATGGAAAAAGATTTAAACGATCTGACCTACCTGTACCGCTACGGCGCGTATATCACAAAGGATGAGCTTGGCATAGCATCTTATTTGAACCAGATGGAGGAAAGTAAGATCCAGGCGATGGCGGATACTTACACGGAAGGCTACCGCATTGGATTTGTCCTTGGCGGAAAAGATCTTTCCATCAAGGATACGGTGTGCGTGGAATATCCGATCGGATTTGAACGCATGGTGCGCGCGGCGATCCGCAATTTCGAGAAGATGGATTTAAAACCGACGATCTACCGCGAAGCCGTGTCATCCTTTACCAACCATGGCAACAGCAAACGTGGCTGCTATTCGGTTTCACCCAATAAACAGTATGATTATGACCACAAGTCAGACCGCGCGTTTTATCTGGACAAGGCGTTTGTGGAGCGCAGGCTTGAAACGTTAAAGACGGCATACGAGGCGCATAAGGAGCAGGCATACGGTCATGCGGGACCGGCGGTCATCGAGGTGTTCGGTGAGGCGCCGTTTGCTCCGGTCAATAAAAAAGAGGCAAAGCAGTATTCGGAAAAACAGAATCAGCTCAATGTCTATCATGCTTCCCAGTCCGGGCAGATCACAAACCAGTATATTAAGGGCGAGGAGCGCAGCTTTACGATCATTGCGTACCCGATCCCGTCGATCGGGGATAAATTTAAAGAGATCTTTGCCGAGACGGTAAAGATCAATACATTAGATTACAAGCTGTATCAGGAGATGCAGCAGAAGATCATCGATGTCTTAAACACCGGCGTGAAAGCGCATGTGAAGGGAAAAGAGGGCGTAAACAATACAGACCTTACCGTGTCACTGTATCCGTTAAAAGATCCGGACAAAGAGGCGATCTTTGAAAACTGCGTGGCAGACGTCAATATCCCGGTCGGTGAGGTGTTCACCTCTCCGGTATTACAGGGGACAGACGGTGTGCTCCATGTGACCAAAGTTTACTTAAACGGTCTGCAGTATAAGGATCTTACGATCACATTCAAAGACGGAATGATTCAGGAATATGGCTGCGCGAATTTTGCGGATGAAGCGGAAAACAAAGCGTATGTACATGAAAATGTGCTGATGCATCATGAGACACTGCCGATCGGGGAATTCGCGATCGGAACAAATACAACGGCATATCGTATGGCGAGAGATTACCAGATCGAAGATACACTGCCGATTCTGATCGCGGAAAAGACAGGGCCGCATTTCGCGGTGGGAGACACCTGTTACTCCCATGCGGAGGACACACCGGTCTTTAATCCGGACGGAAAAGAGATCGTGGCAAGAGACAATGAGGTTTCGATCTTAAGAAAAGAAGATCCGGCGAAGGCTTACTTTAACTGCCATACCGATATCACGATCCCGTATGATGAACTCGGCACGATCACGGTGATCCGCGCGGATGGAAGCACGGCAGACATTATTCGTGACGGACGTTTCGTGGTTCCGGGAACCGAAAAGCTCAACGAGCCGCTGTAAGATCTTATAAGAAAATCTTATAAAATACAGTAATATTATTAATTGGATTTCTAAGATAAAAGCAGTTACAATAAGGGCAGATCATAATACGAACAGAGACGAAGGAGAATGAATCATGGCAAAAGTAGGAATCGTAATGGGAAGCGACTCGGATATGCCGGTTATGGCAAAAGCCGCTGATATCTTAGAACAGCTTGGAATCGACTATGAGATGACGATCATCTCAGCGCACAGAGAGCCGGACGTATTTTTTGAGTACGCGAAGACCGCAGAGGAAAAAGGATTTAAGGTCATCATCGCGGGAGCGGGAATGGCAGCACATCTTCCGGGTATGTGCGCGGCGATCTTCCCGATGCCGGTCATCGGTATCCCGATGCATACCACCTCACTTGGCGGACGCGATTCCTTATATTCGATCGTTCAGATGCCATCCGGTATCCCGGTTGCGACCGTAGCGATCAACGGCGGCGCAAACGCGGGTCTTCTGGCAGCAAAGATCCTCGCAACATCGGATGCGGCACTGCTTCAGAAATTAAAGGATTACGCAAAAGAATTAAAAGAGCAGGTGCAGGCAAAGGACGCGAAACTGCAGGAAGTCGGCTACAAGAACTATACAAAATAAAACAAAAGACGGATCAGAAGGATACTTTCATCGGAGGTATCCTTCTTTTACAATATTATAAGTAAAAAGAAATAGTGATAACGGATTGATTAGAAAAACTAATAAGACATATAATAATATATAATTGGAAATCTTTAGGGTTTCAAGTTACAATGAGATTATGACAAATGAAATAGCAAAGTAAACAGGAGGAAAGAAAATGGATTACAAGAACGCAGGTGTTGATATCGAAGCTGGTTACAAATCTGTAGAGTTAATGAAAAAATATGTACAGGGTACCATGCGCCCGGAGGTACTTACCAACCTCGGCGGATTTTCCGGTGCTTTTTCCATAGACGCATTTAAAAACATGGAGAAACCGACGTTAGTTTCCGGTACAGACGGCGTGGGAACCAAACTGAAATTGGCTTTCATCATGGATAAGCATGATACGATCGGTATCGACTGTGTAGCCATGTGTGTCAATGATATTGCCTGCGCAGGCGGTGAACCATTATTTTTCTTAGACTATATTGCATGTGGAAAGAATATTCCGGAAAAGATCGCTGACATCGTAAGCGGCGTCGCAGAAGGCTGCAAGCAGTCATCCGCAGCGCTCATCGGCGGTGAGACCGCAGAACATCCGGGACTTATGCCGGAAGACGAATATGATCTTGCTGGATTTGCAGTTGGTGTCGTAGACGAAAAGGACATCATCACCGGAAAAGAATTAAAGGCAGGGGATGTTCTGATCGGTATGGCATCTTCCGGCGTACATTCCAACGGATTCTCCCTGGTGCGCAAGATCTTTAAAATGGATGCGGAGACCTTAAACGAATATCACGAGGAACTTGGCACAACACTCGGAGACGCGCTGCTCGCACCGACCAGAATCTATGTGAAAGCACTGCGCTCCATCAAAGAAGCGGGTGTCCGCGTGAAAGCATGCAGCCATATCACAGGCGGTGGTTTCTATGAGAACGTTCCGAGAATGCTTCCGGAAGGAAAACGCGCAGTGATCGAGAAGGCAAGCTATCCGATCCCGCCGATCTTTACCATGATGGCAAGAGAAGGAAACGTAGATGAAAAGATGATGTACAATACCTACAATATGGGACTTGGTATGGTACTTGCGGTAGATCCGGCCGATGTCGATAAGACTATGGACGCGATCCGTGCGGCAGGAGACACACCGTATGTAGTAGGAAAGATCGAAAACGGAGAAAAGGGAGTAACCTTATGCTAAAAGTTGCGGTACTGGTTTCCGGTGGCGGAACCAATCTTCAGGCGATCTTAGACGCCATCGACAACGGAACGATCACAAACGCGGAAGTTTCTGTCGTGATCAGTAACAACCGGGACGCATACGCCTTGGAGCGCGCGAGAAAGCATAATATCGAGGCGGTCTGCGTATCACCCAAGGATTACCCGGATCGCGCGGCGTTCAATCAGGCATTCTTAAAAAAACTGGATTCCTATGCGGTAGATCTTGTGGTGCTTGCCGGATTCCTCGTTGTGATCCCGGAAATGATGATAAAAAAATACGAAAACCGGATCATAAATATCCATCCATCCTTGATCCCGTCTTTTTGTGGAACGGGTTATTATGGATTGAAGGTACACGAGGGCGCGCTTTCGCGTGGTGTAAAAATAACCGGAGCCACCGTGCATTTTGTGGATGAGGGAACGGATACGGGTCCGATCATTTTACAGAAAGCGGTAGCCGTTGAGGAGGGGGACACCCCGGAGATCTTGCAGCGCCGTGTTATGGAACAGGCGGAGTGGAAGATCATGCCGCAGGCGATCGACCTCATCGCGAATGGAAGAGTGACAGTAGAAAACGGAAAAGTACATATAAAATAAATGACTCAGGCAGCAATGGAAGGAGAAACAGATATGAAAGTATTGGTAGTCGGCAGCGGCGGCAGAGAACATGCCATTGTGACCAGCGTGGCAAAGAGCCCGCGTGTGGATAAGATATACTGCGCACCCGGAAATGCGGGAATTGCAGCACTTGCAGAGTGTGTTCCGATCGGAGCCATGGAATTTGACAAACTGGTTGCGTTCGCGAAAGAAAAAGAAATTGACTTTACGATCATTGGGATGGATGATCCGCTTGTTGGAGGAATCGTGGATGTCTTTGAGGCGGAGGGACTGCGCGTATTCGGACCGAAGAAGAATGCGGCGATCTTGGAGGGCTCCAAGGCATTTTCCAAAGATCTGATGAAAAAATACAATATCCCGACAGCGGCATATGAGAATTTTACAGACCCGAAAGCGGCGATCGCGTACCTCGAGCAGGCAAAATTCCCGATCGTTTTAAAGGCAGACGGTCTGGCGCTCGGAAAAGGTGTTTTGATCTGCGAAAACCTGGATGAAGCGAAAGCCGGTGTCAAGGAGATCATGGAAGACAAGAAATTCGGCGCGTCCGGTAACACGATGGTCATTGAAGAGTTCATGACCGGACGTGAAGTGTCCGTACTCTCTTTTGTAGACGGAAAAACGATCAAGATCATGTCCTCCGCGCAGGATCACAAGCGCGCGAAAGACGGGGATCAGGGCTTGAATACCGGAGGAATGGGTAACTTTTCCCCGAGTCCGTTCTATACAGAAGAAGTGGACAATTTCTGCAAAAAATACATTTACCAGGCAACGGTCGATGCCATGGCAAAAGAAGGCAGACCGTTTACCGGTGTCATCTTCTTTGGACTGATGCTCACAGAGGACGGACCAAAGGTATTAGAGTACAATGCGCGTTTTGGCGATCCGGAGGCACAGGTTGTGCTGCCACGCATGAAAAATGACATCATTGACGTGATGGAAGCCTGCGTGGACGGAAAGCTCGATACGGTCGATCTGCAGTTTGAGGACAACGCAGCGGTCTGCGTGGTACTTGCGTCAGACGGATATCCGGTATCCTACGAAAAAGGATTTGAGATCAAAGGACTGGAAAACTTTGACGGAAAAGACGGTTATTACTGTTTCCATGCCGGAACCAAATTTGATGAAAACGGAAAGATCGTCACAAACGGCGGACGTGTGCTCGGCGTGACGGCAAAGGGCGCCACCTTAAAAGAGGCGAGAGCCAATGCCTATGCTGCCACAGAGTGGGTGGATTTCGCGAACAAGTATATGCGCCATGACATCGGAAAAGCGATCGATGAAGTGAAATAATCCATAAAAAGGACAAGATTTAAAAAAGCAGCGGAGGATCGAAAAAAATCCGCTGCTTTTTTTATTTTTTTTGAAACCTTTCCGAAAGTCAGGTAGTATTATAGGTGATTGCAATCACGGGAATGTTGTTATGAAAAATTAGAAAGCTATAAAAATAGGACTGTGCATACGCATGCTTATGCCTTCTCATGCAGACTGTCCGGCGGATACGTCATCGCCGGACCATCTTAAAAAGCATGGGAAGAGAAAAACAGTAAGGGAGAATGAGATGAAGAAAAAAAGAATCATGGCACTGCTTTTATGTCTGGGAGTAGTTGCTTCCGGTTGTGGCAGAATAGATCAAAAAGCGTCCGTGCAGAAAACAGGGCATGGATTTCAGGGACTGGAAAAACAGGAAACAAGTGAAGACGCGCCGGATGTCTCCGCGATCGCGGGAGGAGACGCGAAAGAGGTACTTATGGTCTACATGGTCGGTTCCAATCTGGAATCCGATTCCGGACTTGCGAGTGCCGATATTGAAGAGATGCAGCAATGCGGTTTTGATGATGATGATTTAAAAGTTTTAATATGCACCGGTGGAACGGATTCCTGGTGGAACCCGGATATTCCGGATGGTGAGTGCGCGATATTTGAACTGACAGAGGATGGACTCGATCAGGTGGCATCCCTTGGGGATCGGGATATGGCAGATCCGCAGACACTTTCCGGCTTTGTGGATTTTGCTTACCAGTCTTATTCGGTGGATGATTACAGCATGGTGCTGTGGAATCATGGCGGTGGAGCGATCCTCGGTTACGGCGCGGATGAAAACTATGGCTACGACGCACTGTCGATGCGGGAGTTAGACGAAGCGCTCGGCAGTACCGACATGGCAGCGGACGGACAGAAATTTGAGTGGATCGGATTTGATGCCTGCCTGATGGGAATGATCGAGGTGGCGGATGTACTTTCCGACTATTCGGATTACATGATCGCGTCGGAGGAGATGGAAGCCGGAGACGGATGGGATTACTCGTTCCTGCGCCAGATGACGGATTATGGATATTATGAAGGAAGAGATGCCGCAAGCTGCGTATTAGACGCGTACAGCAGCTATTATGAGGATAATTACCGCTATGTGCCGGATTACACGCTCTCCTGCATGGATCTTACCAAGACGGATGCGGTAAAAGAAAAACTGGATGCATTTGTCCTGTCGGCGAAACAGGAATTAAAAGACGGCGGATATTCAAAGATCGCAAAGATCAGGGATCAGGCAAAATCATTTGGTAAAGTAAGTGAAGATACGTTTTACGATACCGTGGATCTCTATGATCTGTCCGATAAAATGGAGACGTTGTACCCGGAAGAATCCGCGGAACTGAAAGCGGCGATCGATGACTGTGTGGTGGAACAGGTGTCCAATGTCCCGATGACACACGGAATGGCGATCTACTTTCCGTATGAGAACAAAGACTATGTAGACGAGTGGCTGGATATTTATGGAGACATTGGATTCAGTGACAATTACATCGGATTTGTGAGAAACTTTACGGCAACACTTTCCGGTGACCCGATCACGGACTGGCATGTGGAAGATACTGCGCCGGAAGAGGATGTTACAGCTCCGGGCGAGTACTATGTACAGCTGCGGGAAGATCAGGTCGAGAATCTTGGTCATGCGGACTATCAGCTGTGGATGGAAGACGATGGCTATGAGGGAACCTACATCCTGTGGATGTTATCCAGCGATGTTTCCCTGTCGGATGATGATAAGCTCTATACTAACTTTGATGGAAAACGCTTTTTCTTAAATGATGCCGAGGGCGGCTCGGTCGCCTGCTGCGCGCTTGAGATTGAGAGCGGCGAGGACTATAAAAAATATGAGATCCCGCTGATGCTCTGGAGAAAAGATGCCGATCTTCCGGAGAATGTTTATGCGCATGTGCGTGTGGACGCGGAGCATCCGGACGGAGAAGTGATCGGATTTTACAGTGAGATCGATACGGATTCCACATTGTTCCCGCAGAAAAACCAGGTCGTATTAAATGAAGGAGATGGCGTGTGTCCGTATCTGTTCGCAAGAGAGATCCAGTTCAACGAAGACGGAAGTGTAACACCGTTCTCCGAGTGGGAACCAAACTCCGGAACCGGAGCATGGATCACGTTATCCGATGACTATGATATCTCCATGCAGGAGCCGGACGAAGTAAGCAATTACTGCTGTCTGTTCCGTATTACGGATACGCAGGGCAATCAGTATTACACGAATCCGGTTTACATTGAGAAATAAAATTGCTTTTGCATATATGGTTATGTTAAGATAAATATGTCTGCCGTCCGGCAGGCATATTTTTCGAATCATAGGAAATTCCTTCCTATGATTTAAAAACGCTCCGCGGGGATGCGCAGCTCGCGGAGATGAAGTTTATGTTGAACATACCGCTCGCGCGCGAAAGTGTGCGGTAAGCGCACACTTTATTTTACTAGAAGGGAACGAATACACATGGAGAGAGCGGATAGTTATGTGGTGGATACCGAGGCAGCAGTCCGTACATACGCGGATATGGTGTATCGGCTGGCATGTTTGAATACCAATAATAAAGAAACGGCGGAAGATGTATTTCAAACTGTTTTTTTGAAACTCGTATCGCATCAGGAAAGTATTATAAGTGAGGAACATTTAAAGGCGTGGCTGATACGGGTAACGATCAATCAGTGCAAAAGCGTCGCGACGACGGCGTGGAACCGGAAACGGGCGTCATATGAGGACGCAATGCTGATGGAAGAACCGGAGGAACAGGAAGATTTTTCGGATGTTTATGAAGCGGTAAGGGAACTTCCGGACAAATATCGTGATGTCATACACTTGTTTTATTATGAGCAGCTGACGGTAAAGGACATTGCCGGGATACTGGATACCAAGGAGGCAACAGTAAAGACCTGGCTGTCGAGAGGCAGGAAACTGCTTGGCGAAAAATTAAAGGAGGAATATGGGAATGGAAGAATATAAAAAATATGTGGATCATCAGCATGCTCCCGAATCCTTGATCGCAGATACGATAAAAAAAGTAAAGGCAGAAGAAGCGCGGAAGGCACAGACGCAGGAGGCGGCGAAGGTAACCAGGATGCCGCAGGCGGCGGAAGTGCAAAAAAAGAAGAAAAAGCCGTTTGGAAAGATCATGACGGCGGGAATGACGGCAGTAGCGGCAGCGGCGGCGATCGCAGTGCTGGTGCAGGTTTATCCCGCGGGAGATGAGATCCACTATCAGCAGATCGAGGAGCAGAATTTCCGTGGATTCGGAATGCCGGATCGGGAGACGGAAACTTCACTGGAAAAATGCGGACAGACGTTAGGGCTGGATTTTAAAAACCTGATCCCGGGCGAAACATTAAAGAAGGGAGAAGTTTCGGATACGGACGACAAAACGGCGACCCTGAATTATGAAGTGGACGGCAATCTGGTCGCGCTTGAGGTATCCGCATCCGGTCAGCAGGCACCAAAGGAACTCTTAAAAGAAGCGTCACGGGTGGACAAAAAAGAAGTATATCTTGGGGAAAACGGAAAAGAAAACTGCTTTTACGCGGCGTTTGAGAAAGATGGGATTTACTACTATCTCACGGCAAACCACATGGAACGCGATACATTTGAGGGACTGCTTGAGGAAATGTTAAAAGACTGATAGTGGGAAAAATACACTTGAATAAGCGGGCAAAAAATAATAAACTAATAGCATTACAGGTGAATGCAAAAAAGGAGAAGCAAATGAGTTTAGCAGATCAGATCTTTATCGATATGTGCAGGGATATACTGGCAAACGGTGTGAGTACCGAGGGAGAAAAGGTACGCCCGCACTGGGAGGACGGCAGCAGTGCCTATACGATCAAAAAATTCGGCGTGGTGAACCGCTATGATCTTTCCAAAGAATTTCCGGCGATCACGCTGCGGAAAACGGCGATCAAGAGCTGTACGGATGAAATGCTCTGGATCTGGCAGAAAAAATCGAACAATATCCATGACCTGAACAGTCATGTCTGGGATGAGTGGGCAGATGAGAACGGTTCGATCGGAAAGGCGTACGGCTATCAGATGGGCGTAAAGCACGCCTATAAAGAGGGAATGATGGATCAGGTGGACCGCGTGATCTATGACCTCAAAAACAACCCGTTCAGCCGCCGTATTCTGACCAATATCTATGTACATGCGGATCTGCATGAAATGAATCTTTATCCGTGTGCGTACAGTATGACCTTTAATGTCACGCAGAAAAAAGGCGAGGAGAAACTAACTTTAAACGCGATCTTAAACCAGCGTTCCCAGGATATCCTGACCGCAAACAACTGGAATGTCTGCCAGTACGCGGTTTTGGTCCATATGCTGGCACAGGTGTGCGGCATGCAGGTCGGAGAACTGGTTCATGTCATCGCGGACGCGCATATTTATGACAGACATATTCCGCTTGTGGAGGAGCTGATCATAAGAGAGACGCATCCGGCGCCGAAATTCTGGCTGAATCCGGAGATTACAGATTTTTATCAGTTTACACCGGATGATGTGCGGTTAGATGACTATGTGACCGGACCACAGATCAAAAATATTCCGGTTGCGGTATAGGAGGAAAAACAGATGAATTTAATTGCAGCGGTAGACAAAAACTGGGCGATCGGCTATCAGAATAAACTGCTTACAAGCATCCCGGAGGATATGAAGTTCTTCCGTCAGACGACAACCGGAAAAGTTGTCGTGATGGGAAGAAAGACGTTAGAGAGTTTTCCGGGCAAGAAGCCTTTAAAGAACCGTACCAATATCGTATTGACTAAAAATCCGTCCTACCAGGCAGAGGGCGTGATCGTGGTACATAATGAGGACGAACTGCGGGAAGAATTAAAAAAATATGACAGCGAAGATATTTTTGTGATCGGCGGGGAGAGCATCTACCGCCAGTTTCTGGACGAATGCGACAAGGCGTATATCACAAAGATCGAGTATGCGTATACCGCAGACGCGTATTTCCCGAATCTCGATGAGAAAGAGGAATGGAAGATCACGGCGGAGAGTGAGGAGCACACCTGTTTTGACCTTGAATATTTCTTCCTCACTTACGAGAAAAACGCGTAAAAAACGGGCAGTACCAGGATAAGATAAGAAGGGTAAGAATGGAAAATTTTATTTACAGCATCAATGTGACCATGCCGATTTTTTTAGTTATGGTGCTGGGGTATTTTTTAAAACAGATCGGCATGTTGGATGACAACTTTGTCACGGTGGCGAACCGGTTTAACTTTAAGGTCACGCTTCCCTTTATGCTGTTCCGGGATATATCGACCGTGGACATCAAGGCGGTATTTGACTTAAAATACGTTCTGTTCTGCGCGATCGTGAGCACGATCTGCTTTTGGACGGTCTGGGCAGGGGCAAAGCTGTTTTTAAAAGATAAAAGTATGCGGGGAGCGTTTGTACAGGCATCTTTCCGTGGAAGCGCCGCCGTCATGGGAATGGCGTTTATCGAAAATATTTATGGAAGTTCGGCGATGGGACCGCTCATGATCGTAGGAGCAGTTCCACTTTATAATATCTACTCGGTGTTAGTTCTGACATTTGAGGCAAATGAGGAAGACGGAAGACAGGGCGCGGGAAAGATCAAACAGGCTGGGATCAACATCTTAAAAAATCCGATCATCATCGGTATTTTCCTCGGGCTTGTGGTATCGCTGCTCGGCGTACATTTCCCGACGATCGTTGACCGCACGGTGGACAACGTGGCGCGCATGGCGACACCGCTTGCGCTGGTCACGATGGGAGCCGGCTTTGAGGGACGCAAGGCGCTTGCAAAGATCAAACCGACACTTGCGGCATCCTTTATCAAACTGGTTGCGCAGACGGCAGTGTTTCTTCCGATCGCGGCGGCAATGGGATTTACCGGGGAAAAGATCATCGGGATCCTTATCATGCTTGCGGCACCGACCACACCGAGCTGCTACATAATGGCAAAAAATATGAAAAACGACGGAGTGCTGACGGCGAGTATCGTTGTGACGACGACACTGCTTGCGTCGTTTACGCTTACAGGCTGGATCTATCTGTTGAAATGTACCGGACTGATCGGTTAAAAAGAGAAAAAGGAGGAGGATTTTTGTGGATATCACAGGCAGAAAATTATTTGTAAAGGCATTGCAGGAAGAGGGTGTCGATACCGTCTTCGGTTATCCGGGCGGAATGGTGACAGACCTGTTGGATGAATTATACAGACAGGAAGATATCCATGTCGTCCTCCCGCGCCATGAACAGGCGCTGATCCACGAAGCGGAGGGCTATGCGAGATCCACCGGAAAGGTCGGTGTCTGCCTTGTGACGAGCGGACCGGGAGCGACGAACACGATCACCGGGATCGCGGACGCGCATTATGACAGTATTCCGCTCGTATGCTTTACCGGACAGGTGCCACTCAACCTGATCGGAAATGACGCGTTCCAGGAAGTGGATATTGTCGGGATGACCCGCAGTATCACAAAGTACGGCGTGACCGTAAGACGGAGAGAAGACCTCGGGCGCATCATAAAAATGGCGTTTCAGATCGCGTCAAGCGGAAAGCCGGGGCCGGTTCTGGTAGATATCCCAAAAGATATCCAGGTGCAGCCGGGACCTGCGGATTATCCGGCACATGTGGACATCCGGGGCTATAAGATCAATACCGGTGCGCATGTCGGTCAGTTAAAGAAGGCGTACAAACTGTTAAAGGGCGCGGAAAAACCGCTGATCCTTGCCGGCGGCGGCGTCAATATCGCGGGCGCGGGGAAGAATTTAAGAACATTCGCGGAAAAAATGCAGATCCCGGTCGTTACGACGATCATGGGAAAAGGCTCCCTGCCGACCGATCATCCGCTCTATATCGGAAACTGCGGCATGCACGGAAAATACGCTTCCAACAAAGCGGTCAGCGAATGTGATGTGCTCTTTTCCATAGGAACCCGTTTTAATGACCGTATTACCGGCGATCTGAACGAATTTGCGCCTAAGGCAAAGATCATCCACATTGACATCGATACGGCGTCTATTTCGCGAAATGTGGTCGTAGACGTGCCGATCGTAGCCGACGCGAACAGCGCACTCGAAAAACTGATCGAATGGGCGGAAGAAAAAGACACAGCCGCATGGAGAGAGCGGATCGGAAAGTGGGAAAAGGAAAAACCGCTTGCGATGCGCCGGGATGCCGGGATGACACCGCAGATGATCCTTGAAGCACTCAATGCAAAATTCCACGAAGGGATCTTTGTGACCGATGTCGGCCAGCATCAGATGTGGGCGACGCAGTATCTGGAAATGAACGAAAACAAACAGCTCATCACTTCGGGAGGACTTGGAACGATGGGATTCGGTTTCCCAGCGGCGATCGGAGCAAAGATAGGAAATCCGGATCGGCCGGTCATCTGTATTTCCGGGGATGGCGGGATGCAGATGAATATCCAGGAGCTTGCGACAGCGGTGACCGAGGAAGTGCCGGTCATTGTATGTCTGTTCAATAACCATTATCTTGGAATGGTGCGCCAGATGCAGCAGCTTTTCTACGGAAAACGTTATGAGATCACCTGCCTCAGAAAAAGAAAGAGTTGTCCGGCGAACTGCAAGGGACCGAATCCCGCGTGTCCGCCGTACGAACCGGATTTTGTAAAACTTGCGGAGAGCTACGGGGCGTACGGGATCCGTGTCACGAACGCGGATGAGATTACACCTGCGTTGGATGAAGCAATGACACATAAGGACGCGCCGGTCATTATCGAGTTTATGATCGCTTCGGATGAGATCGTTCTGCCGATGGTAAAGAGCGGAAATCCGATGAGTGAGATGATCTTAAAATAGGAGGGACGGAAATGAAGAACAGATGGATCGCGTTATATGTAGAAAATGAAGTCGGTGTACTGGCAAAAGTTTCCGGGCTCTTTTCCGGGAAATCCTACAATCTGCAGAGCCTTACGGTAGGAACGACGGAGGATGAGACGATCTCGCGCATGACGATCGGAGTGTCCAGTGATGACATTACCTTTGAACAGATCAAAAAGCAGTTAAACAGCATGGTGGAAGTCATAAAGGTGATCGACCTCACCAATGTGCCGATCCACATGAAAGAGATCCTGTTCGCGAAGGTACTCGGCTGCAATGTGGAGCAGAAAGCGGAGATCTTCCAGATCGCGCAGGTGTTCGGTGTGCAGGTGGAAGATATCGGCAGTGACAGCGTTCTTTTGGAGTGCAAACTGACGGAGCGCAGAAATAATGAATTAATTGCGCTTTTAAAGGAAAAATATAAAAGGATAGAAGTCGTCCGGGGAGGGGCAGTCGCGATCGAGTCGATCAGCACATCCTGCCGTTGACAAAAATTGTAAAAAAACTGTAATCTGTGCTTGCAGAGATCAAAACTTTGTGCTACTATACTCGGGTGAAAAACAAAGGGTTTTCGGGGCTTGTATGGGCAAAATACCGAAAAATCTTTACTTCATAAAAAATTATTGTATAAATTATTGTAAAATTATAGGAGGAACAACTGTATGCGCAAGACAAAAATTATCTGTACAATGGGACCATCTACGGAAAAGGGTGATACTTTAAAGAAGTTGATCGAAGCCGGTATGAATGTTGCAAGAATGAACTTTTCCCACGGTGATTTCGATGAGCACGGCGGAAGATTAAAGAGTTTAAGAAAATACTCCAAAGAACTTGGTCTGCCGGTTGCAGCGCTGCTTGACACAAAGGGACCGGAAATCCGTCTTGGTGATTTTGAAGCAGGCAGAGTAGAATTAAAAGAAGGACAGGAATTCACCCTGACCGCAAGAGATATCCTTGGAACAGAAAAAGAAGTTTCCATCACATACAAACAGCTTCCGAAAGACGTTAAGCCGGGGTCTTCCATCCTGTTAGATGACGGTCTGATCGGACTTGAAGTAAAAGAAGTATCCGGTGATGACATCGTATGTACCGTAATGAACGGTGGACCGGTTTCCAACCACAAGGGTGTAAATGTTCCTGGAACAGACCTTTCTATGGATTACTTAAGCGAAAAAGATAAGGCAGACCTTATCTGGGGCGCTGAGAATGACGTAGACTTCATCGCAGCTTCTTTCGTACGTGAAGCAGCAGACGTTATCGCGATCCGTGATCTGTTAAAAGCACACGGCGGCGAGAAAATCCAGATCATCGCAAAGATCGAGAACGAGCAGGGTGTTCGTAACATCGACGGCATCTTAGAGGCAGCAGACGGTATCATGGTTGCCAGAGGTGACATGGGTGTTGAAATTCCTTGTGAAGAAGTTCCGGTTGTTCAGAAGAACCTGATCAAGAAAGCAAATCAGGCAGGAAAGATCGTTGTTACCGCAACACAGATGCTTGACTCCATGATCAAGAACCCGAGACCTACCAGAGCAGAAGCAACTGACGTTGCAAACGCTATCTATGACGGTACTGTTGCGATCATGCTTTCCGGCGAGACCGCTGCAGGTGCATATCCGGTAGAAGCATTAAAGACCATGGTTAAGATCGCAGAGCGTACAGAAAAAGATATCAATTACAGAAGACGTTTCTTCGAAAATGACAGAAAAGCAAACCCGGATGTTACAGACGCTATCTGCCACGCTACCTGTACTACAGCGCTTGACTTAAAAGCAAAGGCAATCATCAGCGTTACCAAGTCTGGCCGTTCCGCAAAGATGGTATCCCGTTACAAACCGGATTGCGACATCGTAGCATGTGCAATGGATGAGAAAGTATGCCGTCAGCTGAACCTTGCATGGGGCGTTACTCCGCTTCTGTTAGATGAGCAGAAAGAAGTATTCGACCTGTTTGATGAAGCAGTAGCAGTTGCTGCAAAAGAAAAAGGTTTACAGAAGGGTGATACCGTAGTTATCACTTCCGGTGTACCGATCGGAATGTCCGGTACTACAAACATGTTAAAAGTACAGAATGTTTAAGGTCGATCGACGATCGTTGGTATAGAGACGATACATTTTACAGAGGCAGGAGTTATCCTGCCTCTGTTTTGTGTACTAGCGATGAGGAAAGCATCACGTCTCTGGAACGGCAAGGATGAAACATGAATTTTCCTTATGGAAACAGACAAAACCATAACTTTAAAGCATGTACCGCATAAGCCCTGGGAATAATCTTGACAGAGAAGAAAAAAAGTATAATAATGAATGACAAGGATTTGCTGATGCAAAAAACAAATCGGCAAAAAAATTTTGGAGGTCGATAGATTATGGATATCAGATTTGAAAAAAGAGAAGTATTAAAGGAGAAACCAGATCAGAATAACCTTGGCTTTGGTAAGTATATGACAGATTACATGTTTGTCATGGACTGGACAAAGGATGAAGGATGGCACGACGCGAGAATCGTACCGCAGGGACCGGTTGAATTAGATCCTGCCTGTGTAACACTTCACTACGCACAGGAGACATTTGAAGGATTAAAGGCATACCGCAGAGAGGACGGCAAGATCCAGCTGTTCCGTCCGGAAATGAATGCGAGAAGAATGATCAATTCCAACGCAAGACTCTGTATGCCGGCATTCCCGGAAGATATGTTCGTAGAAGCAGTACGCGCGCTGGTAAAACAGGAAGCTGACTGGGTTCCGTCCAAGCCGAATACTTCCTTATATATCAGACCGTTTATGTTTGCTACGGAAGCAGCACTCGGAGTACATATGGCATCTTCTTACAAATTTATGATCATCTGCTGCCCGGTAGGCGCTTATTACGCAGCAGGCTTAAATCCGGTTAAGATCTTAGTAGAGGACGAACTGGTTCGTGCCGTAAAAGGTGGTACCGGATTTACCAAATGCGGTGGTAACTACGCAGGCTCCATTTTAGGACAGGTAAAGGCAGAAAAGATGGGATATGCTCAGGTACTCTGGCTTGACGGTGAGCATCGTAAATATGTAGAGGAAGTAGGAACCATGAATATCATGTTCAAGATCGGTGGAGAGATCTACACCGCTCCGATCGAAGGAACCGTTCTTCCGGGTGTAACCAGAGATTCCATGATCCATATTTTAAGAGACTGGGGATACAAGGTAAACGAAACACATCTTGCAGTAGATGACCTGATGAAAGCAGGACATGACGGTACACTGGAAGAAGTATTCGGTACCGGTACAGCAGCCGTTATCTCCCCGGTAGGCGAGCTTCGTTACAAAGATGATGTTGTCACGATCAACAACTTTGAGATCGGTGAGCTGACACAGAAACTGTATGATACCTTAACCGGCATCCAGTGGGGCAAGCTGGAAGATAAATATGGCTGGACACAGATCGTAGAATAAAATCGACCAAAAACTCCAAAGAAACAAAAAGATGTGTTATGTCTGCACGATAAGCGGCGGCATAGCACATCTTTTTTGCTTTTTACATATCATATATGGAATGAGAAATAAGAGGTTCTTATGTCAGAAACTAATTTACGCTATTTGCAGAACAATGCGGTCGATAAGGGAAGACTGCAGATCGCAGTAACGACAAGAACCGGATTTCGTCCGATATCGGGAGCCAGAGTCAGGATCTCCTATACCGGAGAGCCGGGAGCGGTCGTAGAGGAGATGCAGACAGATATTTCGGGGCAGACAGAAGTCCTTACGGTCAATGCGCCGCCGTTAGAATATTCCATGGAGCCGTCAGAAAGCCAGCCCTATTCCCAGTATACGGTGCAGGTGGAGGCGGATGGATTCCGGCCGATCGATATTTCCGGTGTCGCGGTGCTGCCGGAGGAAACGGCGCTGCAGGAGGTACAGTTGGAGCCGGAGCAGGCAAGCGGCGATCCGATCGACAATATCGTGATCCCGGCAAATACACTTTACGGGGATTATCCGGCAAAGATCGCGGAAGCGGAGATCAAGCCGGTGACCGAGAGCGGAGAGATCGTGTTAAGCCGGGTGGTGATCCCGGAATACATCATCGTGCATGACGGAGCGCCGGAGGATTCAACGGCAAGGGACTATTACGTCAGATACCGGGATTACATTAAAAATGTAGCGTCGAGTGAGATCTATGCGACCTGGCCGGATGCCACGCTTCGGGCCAACATCCTTGCGATCATGTCGTTTACGCTAAACCGCGTGTATACGGAGTGGTACCGCAACAAAGGCTATAACTATACGATCACATCTTCGACTGCCTATGACCACAAATTTGTATATGGCAGAAATATTTATTCCAATATATCGCGCGTGGTGGATGAGATGTTTGAAAATTATCTGTCCAGACCGAATGTCAGACAGCCGATCCTGACACAGTACTGCGATGGAGAGCGTGTGACCTGCAGCGGATGGATGACGCAGTGGGGCAGCAAATATCTTGGCGACCAGAACTATTCTGCGATCGAGATCCTGCGCTATTATTATGGAAATAATATGTATATCAATGTGGCAGAGGAGATTTCAGGAATTCCGTCTTCCTGGCCGGGTTATAATCTGGAGATCGGATCGACCGGCACCAAGGTGCGCACGATCCAGGAACAGTTGAACCGGATCTCGCAGAATTATCCGGCGATTCCGACCGTTGCGGTTGACGGTGTCTACGGACCCGGAACTGCGCGCGCAGTGGAGGTCTTTCAGTCGGTATTCGGACTTCCGGTGACCGGAGTGGTGGATTTCCCGACCTGGTTTCGGATCTCGGAGATCTATGTCGGGGTTTCGAGGATCGCGGAACTGGTATAGCAGACAGGTGGAACGGCGTGTGCGGGACCGGCACACGTTTTTCCGCTGCCGGTGGCGGAAAATGCGTTTTGGTGCTATAATCAATTCCATTGGAGATCATAGCAGGACAGGAAAGAACGAAGACAAGAGGAAATAGAAATGAAAAATTACAAGATCATTCTGCAATATGACGGAAGCCGCTATAAAGGCTGGCAGACGCAGAAAAATACGGATATGACGATACAGGGGAAGCTGGAGGCTGTTTTGGAGCGCATGGCAGGGCATCCCGTGGAAATACATGGATCCGGAAGGACAGACGCGGGGGTGCATGCGCTGGCACAGACGGCGGATTTTAAACTGGAAGAGCATTTTGATAAAGAGGAGATCTTTACCTATTTAAACGAATATCTGCCTGAGGATATCCGGGTGCTAGAGATCGAGGAGGTACCGCTCCGTTTCCACAGCCGTTACCATGCGGTAAAAAAGACCTACCGCTATACGATCTGGAATGCGCCAAAGGCGGACGTGTTTTTGCGCAAATGGGTGGAAGTGATTCCGGAGGAACTGGATCTTGCGAAGATGCGGGAGGCATCGAAGTTACTCATTGGGACACATGACTTTCTCGCGTTCTGCGGAAACCGGAAGATAAAAAAATCCACGGTGCGCAATGTCATGGCGATCACGATCGGGAAGAAGGAAGAACAGGTGGAGATTACGATCACCGGAAATGGCTTTCTGCAGAACATGGTACGGATCATCGTCGGAACACTGGTAGAAGTGGGGCTTGGAAAACGGAGCGTGGAATCCGTGGGCGAGGCACTCGAAAGCAGAGACAGAGAGCAGGCAGGGTATACGATCTCCCCGCGTGGACTGGCACTGGTGGGGGTGGATTATGAATGAGCGCTGGATAGAGATCCGGAAAGGAGCTGATTTCGCGAAGATCGGAGAGACATTTTCGATCGATCCGGTGATCGCGCGGCTGATCCGGAACCGGGATGTGACCGAGATGGACGAGATCCGATCCTATCTGTACGGAGGAACGGAGGGGCTGCATGATCCGCGAACGATGCGTGACATGGAAAAAGCAGTATCCATTATCACCGATAAGATCAAACAGGGAAAGCAGATCCGCATCATCGGGGACTATGATATTGACGGTGTCAGTGCAACGTACATATTGCTAAAAGGACTGCGGCGTGTGGGCGCGTGTGCCAGTGTAAAAATACCGGATCGCATGAAGGACGGATATGGGATCAATGAGCACCTGATCCTCCGGGCGAAGGAGGACGGGGTCGATACGATCTTAACCTGTGACAACGGCATCGCGGCGCTCGATGCCATCGCCTACGCGAAAAAGGAGGGCATGACCGTTGTTGTGACCGATCACCATGACATCCCGTTTGAGGAGACGGACGGGGAACGCCATTACTTAAAGAGCGAAGCGGACGCGATCGTCAATCCGCATCAGCCGGACTGTGCGTACCCGTACAAAATGCTCTGTGGCGCGGCGATCGCGTGGAAATTTATCCAGGTGTTATATGAGACCTGTGGAATACCGGTGGAAGAGGCGGATGAATTTCTGGAAAACGCGGCGTTTGCGACCGTCGGGGATGTGGTAGATCTGACCGGAGAAAACCGTCTGATCGTGCGTCTCGGTCTGGAAAAGCTGCATCACACGAAAAGTCCGGGGATGCGGGCGCTGATCTTACAGAACAATTTAAGACCCGAAGAAGTAAAATCCTACCATATCGGTTTTGTGCTCGGACCCTGCATCAATGCGAGCGGACGTCTCGACACGGCGAAGCGCTCCCTGGAATTGCTGCTTGCGGAGGATGAAAAGACAGCGTCTGCGTACGCGTCGGATCTGATCGCACTGAATGAGAGCCGCAAGGATATGACGCACCAGGGCGTGGAAGCCGCATGTGAAAAGATCGGGGCGGATGGGATCGACCGGCAGAAGGTCATGATCATTTATCTGCCGGATTGCCACGAGAGTCTTGCGGGGATCATTGCGGGCAGGATCCGCGAGCGTTACAATCATCCGGTGTTCGTCCTTACCGATGCGGAGGATGGCGTCAAAGGCTCCGGGCGTTCGATCGAAGCGTATTCCATGTATGAGGAAATGACAAAGTGCAAGGATCTGTTCACAAAATTCGGCGGGCATCCGATGGCGGCAGGACTGTCACTGCCAAAGGAAAATATCCCGGAATTTGTGAGGCGCATGAATGAAAACTGTACACTCACCGAGGCGGATTTTGCTCCGGTTGTAAACATCGACATTGCCATGCCGCTATGTTATATCACGGAACGCCTGATTGGGCAGCTCAATCTGTTGGAACCGTTCGGAAAGGAAAACACAAAGCCGGTTTTCGCCGCCAGAAATATTCTGGTACACAGTGCGCGCGTGGTCGGAAAAAACGCGAATGTCCTGCGCCTGTCGCTTGTCATGGAGGACGGCAGATGGATGCAGGCGGTTCATTTTGGCGATCCGGAGGACTTTTTTTCGTATGTGCTTGAAAAGTACGGCGAACAGGAAACAGAGCGCTTAAAGGCGGGCAGAGGCAGCAAGGTTGCGATGTCCTTTGTCTACTATCCGAAGATCAACGAATATAACGGGGAGCGCAGCATTCAGATCGTGGTGCAGAAATACCGTTAAACGATTATGAAATTACTATAAAATCTGCCGATGCGGGATTGCCGCCGCAGAAAAAAGATTGTAAAATAAAACAACAATCATACGAATGGATAACAGGGGGATCATGAAATGCCAACCAAAGAAGAATTTACGTTTTTATCGAAAAATGGAAAGACACAGATCCATGCAGTGCGCTGGCTGCCAGATACCGCAGAGTACCGGGCAGTTCTGCAGATCACGCACGGCATGATCGAGTATATTGACCGGTATGACGCCTTTGCCTCGTATCTGGCGTCTCTTGGCTTCCTTGTGGTGGGACATGACCATCTGGGACACGGAGCGTCGGTGGAGACAGAAAAAGACTGGGGATATTTTGCCGATCAGCCGAGTGATACGGTCATTGCGGATATGAACACACTGCGGACGCTGACCGCGAAGGAGCATCCGGGGCTTCCTTATTTTATGCTCGGGCACAGCATGGGGTCTTATATGCTGCGCAAATACCTGTCGATTTATGGAACGGGGCTTGCCGGGGCGGTCATCATGGGAACCGGTTATATTCCGGACAGCCAGGTGAAGATCGCGATCCGCGCGGTGACGGCATCGGCAAAAATACACGGATGGGACTATCACAGTGACCTTGTGCGTAAACTGACGTTTGGAAAGCCGTATCACCGCTATGATCTGACCGGTGCAGACGCGGGGAACAGCTGGCTTACGAAGGATGAAAAGATCGTAAAGGCATACTATTCGGATCCGAGATGTACGTTTACGTTTTCCAATAACGCGTATCTCGGGCTGTTTGAGGCAGTCTATTTTGACAACCGGCCGGAGAATATCGCAAAGATCCCGAAAACGCTTCCTCTGTTTCTGGTTTCCGGCAAGGATGATCCGGTCGGAAATCTGGGAGAGGGCGTGCAGTATGTATACAAAAAATATCAGGAAGCGGGTATTTTGGATACCAGCTGCAAACTTTATGAGAACGACCGGCATGAGATATTAAATGAGACGGACAAAGAGACCGTTTACCGCGATATCGCGGACTGGCTGGAGGCGCGGCTTTAGAAATTTTGACAAAGAAAAAGGTTTGTGGCACAATATCTTACGGAGAATGGGGCAGTATCCAAGGAGGAACAATATGAAAAAAATCGTAAAACCACTGGTCGGCGCACTGCTCGCGGTAGCGATGCTTTCATCTTCGGTTACGGTGGGAGCAGGTACCGTGACCGGAACGATCGAGCAGCAGGATGCCGGAGAGAGCACGTCACAGATCACGGCGGCAGATAAACCCTATCTGTCTCTGGGAGCGGATCTGACGGAAGATCAGAAGGCAACCGTGCTTTCTTTGATGGGCGTGGACGCGTCACAGTTAGATCAGTATGATGTCGTATATGTTACAAACAGTGAGGAACATTCGTATCTGGATTCCTATATCGCGTCAAGCGAGATCGGATCGAGATCCCTCTCTTCGGTGGTGATCGTAAAGAAGGACAGTGGAAGCGGACTGGATATCCAGACGAAGAATATTTCGTTTTGTACCGAGGGAATGTATCAGAACGCCTGCGCGACTGCGGGGATCACGGATGCGGACATCGTAGTGGCGGGACCGACCTCCATTTCCGGTACGGCGGCACTGGTCGGAATCTTTAAAGCTTATTCCGAGATGACCGGACAGGAAATCCCGGAGGACATCATCGATGGCGCGCTCAACGAGCTGGTCGTGACCGGACGGCTGGAGGACAGCATATCGAATGTGGATGGTGAGGATCTGGAGAGCCTGATCGCGTACTTAAAGCAGCAGATGGTAGAAAACGGGCTGGATGATGAAGAGGGGATACAGGATGCGGTGGATGCCGCGTGTGAGGAATATGACATTTCCCTGACAGATGAAGAGAAGGCGCAGATTGTGGATCTGCTCTTAAAATTAAGCAAACTGAATCTGGACGCGGATACGATCAACAAAGCGCAGAAGCTGCTGGACAGTCTGACATCGGTGACAGACAGCGGATCGCAGATCGGAACATTTTTTGCGAACCTCTGGAAGGCAATTTCGGATTTCTTCCAGAATCTGTTCGGATAGACCGCCTGGAAGCAAAAAAAACGGGATGCACAAAGTAAGGTGCATCCCGTTTTGATTTAGAATTTCTTTTTTAAGAGCGCGATAAATTTTTCCATCTGCAGGGGATTTCCCTGGATCTTCTGGACTTTCCTGCGGTTCTCTTCGTTAAACCCGACTAAGATATCGTGATTTGCTTCCGCAAGATAGTCGATGATACCGTCGATGTCGGACTTGATGTTTTTCGGACACTGAATGTATACATGATGGTTTGCGGTAATATGCAGCGTATAGGATATACTAAAGTGGTACCAGAAAACCTTGTGCAGCGTTGAATGTTTGTAGATCCAGACGATCTCTTTGATCGGTACAATGGCAATCCCATAGTTTGAAGTCTCGATAAAAAAGTGCTCTGTGATAAACATATCCTCGGTTGCGAGCTGCGGCAGTGTCGCAAGTTCCTCCTCGGCAAGCGCGAGCAGATCCTTTGGCCGGCCGAATGGGGCAAGGCTGCGGCAGGGAGGCGCAAGATACGGAACTGCCAGATAAAGCAGGAAACTGAGTGCGCTGAAGGCTGCGTATAACCCGCTGAGTGCCAGAAAGATTAAAAGGATATTGTTGGTGACCGGTTTGAAATCCGGCTCACTCAGATAGTAATCGGAAAGTTCTACGCGGATGCCGTCATCGGTCCAGCTGAGGTCATCGGACAGATGGTCTAACAGACGCTCGTAAGAGGAAGTGCCGCGTAAGATGCGCGCGGTCACGGTAGCCTCTTTGATCTCCGGAAGACCTTCTTCACAGGTGGAAGGCGATAAGAGCACGATCAGGCATTCGTCGTCACGCAGGGTGTAGTAGTAATAGCCGCTGTTGTGCCCGAATTCAGACTGGGTGTAGCCGGTAAAATACAACTCGGACAGTGTGGTCTGAATGTAATGATGATGCCTGTCATAAAGCAGCTCAAAAGAATCGGAAGTTCCTGTTTTTAAAGGAAATACAACCGATGAAATATTAAAATAAAACCAGATAAAGATAAGCAGCGCAAGATAGATTAATGGTGCGGGAAGCCGCTTTTTATATAAAGAACGTATGCTTTTCGTAATATGATGTTCGTAATTTTCCAACGTGATTCCTCCGAAAGGTAAAATAATGCGAAAAGTTGTCGCAGCTTTAAGTATACGGTTTTTACAGAAAATAATCAAGGCGGATGCGGCTTGATTTTCGGGGGGAAAGTTGGTAGTATAAGTAGAAACGATGGAAAAGAAGAAATTTCAGGAAAGAGAGAAATAAAATGGCAGATTATATGATAAGAGCAACAGCGGCAGAAGGACAGATCCGTGCTTTTGCCGTCACCTCCAAAGAACTTGTGGAGGAGGCGAGAAAACGCCACAATACAAGCCCGATCGTCACAGCGGCACTGGGAAGACTGATGTCCGGCGCGGTTATGATGGGAAGCATGATGAAAGGGGAAAAGGATCTTCTTACGATCCGTGTCAACGGGGACGGTCCGATGCGCGGGATGACAGTTACGGCAGACGCGGCCGGAAATGTCAAGGGTTATCCGTTTGTCCCGGATGTGGTACTTCCGGCGAATGCGCTCGGCAAGCTCGATGTCGCAGGCGCGATCGGAGCGGGAAATATGAGTGTGATCAAGGATATGGGATTAAAGGAGCCTTATATCGGACAGACCGCGCTGCAGACCGGTGAGATCGCGGAGGATCTGACCTATTATTTTGCAGTGTCAGAGCAGGTGCCGTCAGCCGTAGGGCTTGGTGTTTTGATGAATAAGGAAAATACCGTAGAACAGGCGGGCGGATTCATCATCCAGCTTATGCCGTTTGCGGAGGAAGAAGTCATCGAAAAACTGGAAAAAAAGGTGGCGGAGGTTACTTCCGTGACAAGCCTTTTGGCACAGGGATACAATCCGGAGATGATCTTACAAAAGCTGCTTGGGAATCTTGGCCTTGAGATCACAGAAAACATGCCGGTGCGCTTTTACTGCGGATGTTCCAAAGAGCGTGTGACAAAGGCGCTTGCAAGCATAAGCAGGGCGGAACTGGATGAAATTATAAAAGATGGAAAACCGATCGAGGTAAACTGCGACTTCTGTAATATGCATTATACCTTCGATATAGACGAATTAAAGGAGATTGGAAAGTGAGACAGGGATTTATCAGGGTCGCGGCGGTGACACCGAAGGTGACGGTCGCTGACCCGGCGGAGAATGCGAAAAAAATCGTCGCGCTCGCAGAGGATGCGGCGAAAAACGGCGCGAAGATTATTGTATTTCCGGAACTTTGCATTACAGCATACAGCTGTGGCGATCTGTTTTTGCAGGAGACTTTACTGCGTGAGGCAAAAACGGCGCTGATCGCGGTCGCGGAACAGACAAAGGAGCTCAACGCGCTTCTTTTTGTCGGTCTGCCGTATGAACATCTTGGAAAACTCTACAATGTGGCAGCTGCGATCAATCACGGGAAAATCCTCGGACTGGTGCCAAAGACCTGCATTCCGAATTACGGTGAATTTTATGAGGCGCGCCATTTCGCGAGAGGGATGAAGCAGGTAGAGGAAACACAGTTTTTACCGGAGCTTCGTCTTCCGATCGGAACCGATCAGATCTTTTGCTGTGACCAGATGCCGGAGCTTCGTGTGGCGGCAGAGATCTGTGAGGATCTGTGGACACCGCAGCCGCCGAGTATCGCACATGCGCTTGCGGGAGCGAATGTGATCGTAAATCTTTCGGCGAGTGATGAGACGACCGGAAAAGACCGTTACCGCACGGCGCTGGTCGCAGGGCAGTCCGCAAGGCTTTTGTGTGGGTATGTATACGCGAGTGCCGGAGACGGGGAGTCCACGCAGGATGTGGTTTATTCCGGGCACAACATTATCGCGGAAAACGGCACGGTATTAAAGGAAGCGAAGCGCTTTGCCAATGAGACGGTCTATTCAGAGTTTGATATCTTCCGCCTGAATGCAGAGCGCCGTAAAATGACAACGTTTGAACAGAAAAGCGGGAATTATGTAAATCAGATATTCCATTTGAAATCCGAGGAGACCACACTGACACGTTTCATCGATCCGGCTCCGTTTGTGCCGGGCAGCAAGGTGGACAGAGACAGACGGTGTGAGGAGATCCTTTCCATCCAGTCGATGGGATTAAAGAAACGTCTGGAGCATACACACTGCAAAAACGCGGTCGTAGGCATTTCCGGCGGGCTGGATTCCACACTGGCGCTTCTTGTCACAGTGCGCGCGTTTGACCTGCTTGGACTGGAACGTGGACAGATCACAGCGGTCACGATGCCGGGATTTGGAACAACGGACCGGACCTATGAGAATGCGGTGAAGCTGATCCGGTGTCTGGGCGCGGAATTCCGGGAGATTCCTATCGCGGATGCCGTGCGCGTCCACTTCCGGGACATCGGGCAGGACGAGACCGTCCATGATGTTACTTATGAGAACGGACAGGCGAGAGAACGGACACAGATCTTAATGGACATCGCGAATAAAAACGGCGGCATGGTCATCGGAACCGGAGATATGTCAGAGCTTGCGCTTGGATGGGCGACTTACAACGGCGATCATATGTCCATGTACGGGGTCAACGCCTCGGTGCCGAAGACGCTGGTGCGCCATCTGGTTTCCTATTACGCGGATGTCTGCGGAGATGAGGAATTAAAAGAAGTGCTCCTTGACGTGTTGGATACGCCGGTCAGCCCGGAATTGCTGCCTCCGGAGGATGGCAAGATTGCGCAGAAGACAGAAGATATCGTAGGGCCTTATGAACTGCATGATTTCTATCTCTATTATATCCTGCGTTTCGGCTATACGCCGTCCAAGATCTACCGCCTGGCGAAGATCGCGTTTGACGGGGTATATGAGAAAGAGACGATCCTAAAGTGGTTGAAGACATTTTACCGCAGGTTCTTTGCGCAGCAGTTTAAACGCTCCTGTCTGCCGGACGGACCGAAAGTCGGTACGGTTGCGGTATCCCCGCGCGGGGATCTCAGAATGCCGAGTGACGCGGCAGCGGCAGCCTGGCAGAGAGAACTGGAAGCGTTAGAAGAATAGGACGTAAAAAAACGGGATATTCCGATCTGGAATATCCCGTTTGGATTATTGAGATTAAGGAAGCTGTTCCTGCAGCACCTGATCCTCCGCTTTCTGGAAAGCGTGACCGTAGATCACGGAGTGCGCGACTGCGGCGAGCACAAAAGCGGTGATCACGTCAAAGACCGAATGCTGTTTTAAAAACATGGTAGCAAGGATAATGCTTGCCATCAGTACAAAGGACAGCCTGCGAACGCCCTTTTTGTTTTTGAAACATTCACTGTTTATAATGGCAATATGTACGCCGAGCGAATTGTAAACATGAATGCTCGGAAAAAGATTGGTGGGAGTATCCGTCGCATACAGCCATTTTACCAGATCCACACAGATATTGTCTCTGGCAAACGTAGTCGGGCGCAGATACTGACCGTTTGGATAGATCGTGGAAAAGATCAGAAAAACAGTCATTCCGGTAAACAGAAACGCGCACAGCTTATACCAGTCTGTGGTACTGTGTAAAAAGAAATACGCCATCGCGAACGCAATGTAAAAAAACCATAAAAAATAGGGGATGACGAAAAATTCGATAAATGGAATATAATCGTCGATCGCCATATGGATGACGTTAAAATGAACCGTCACCTTTTTTTCCAGGTACTGAAACCATGGCAGATAAATCAGAAAATAGAGTAAAAGCAGTCCGTGCTTATATTTCTGAAACCATGCCATAAACCGTTCTTTTGATAAGGTTTTCATAAAACACCAGTCCTTTTCTACAATCGAATCGTATCTAATGTGGGATTATAGCATAAGAAAATAGAAAGAACAATTCTTTTCAAATTATTTTAAGAAATTTTAAGAAAATATTACAATTACCGGAAAACATTGACAATAGATTTGGAAAGATTATATGATAAAGAATGTTTGAGTATATAAGATGAAAGAAAAAAGAGGCAGAAATTATGAAAAAAGAAAAACAGAAAAGAGGGAAAAAGCAGATTGTCCTGATCGTGGCTGGCATCGTGATCGGCGTGCTTGCAGTGATCTATCTGGCGTTTGCTTTTTATTTTCACAGCCATTTTTTGTTCCATACAAAGATCAACGGCATGGACAGTTCCTGTGCGACCGTTTCTGACGTGGAAGATAAGATAAGGAACGGAATCGATGGCTATACACTTTCCATAGAGGAACGGGATGGAAAGACAGAGACGATAAGCGGAAAAGACATATCGGTCACACCGCAGTTCGACGGCAGTCTGGAGGAATGCTTAAAGAAGCAGAATCCGTTTGGATGGATCGCTTCTTTATTTAAGGATTCAGAGTACAGTATGGATACGATGATATCCTATGATGAGGATGAACTGGCAAAGGTGATGAACGATCTGGACTGCATGGACAGTGACACGCAGGTGGCACCGGAAAACGCAAAGATCTCAGAGTATTCCAGGGAAGATGGCTACACAGTGATCCCGGCGGAATACGGAACGACCATCAACGCGGACGCACTGAAAGAGGCGGTAAATAACGCGATCACCAATCTGAATGAGGACATATCCTTAGAGGACAGCGGTTGTTACATAGATCCGGAGATCACAGAGGATGATGAGCAGATCAAAGCTGCGGCAGATACCTTAAATCAGTACGCGGGCGCAAAGATCACCTACGACTTCGGAGATGAAAAAGAAGAGCTTGACGCGTCAGAGATCACTGACTGGTTTACAGTTTCGGATGATATGACGGTCAGTGTGGATGAAGATAAGCTTGCTTCTTATGTAAAAGAGCTTGCGGCATCCCACAATACAGCAGGACAGGATAAAACGCTTACGATGACGGGCGGCGGAACGGTGACAGTTCCGGGCGGAAGCTACGGATGGAAGATCGACCAGGCGGCAGAGCGCGAACAGCTTTTGGCGGATATAAAAAGCGGTCAGTCCGTGGAACGTGAGCCGGAGTACTCACAGCGTGCCAACAGCCATGGGGCGAACGACTACGGCAATACCTATGTGGAGATCAATCTGACCACACAGCATTTATACTTCTATAAAAACGGAGCGCTTGTGGTAAGTTCTGATTTTGTATCGGGAAAAGTTGCGGCGGATCATGATACGCCGACCGGCGCGTATTTTGTCAACAGCAGGGAGACGAACCGTACCCTGCGCGGGGAAGACTATGAATCCTTTGTAAATTACTGGATGCCGTTTAACGGTGGTGTTGGAATGCATGACGCGACCTGGAGAAGTTCTTTCGGCGGACAGATCTACCTGCGCGGAGGATCACACGGCTGTATCAATCTTCCGGTCAGCGCGGCAAAGACGATCTATGAAAATATCGAAGTCGGGGACGCGGTACTGGTGTTCCAGACAGAGCCGACACCGGATGTGTCAGCACCGCAGGTAACACCGGAAACGATCATTTCCGAAATCGACAGCATCGGACCGGTGACACTGGAGAGCGCGACGATCATGGCAACGATCCGCAGCCAGTATAATGCGCTTTCGGACGAGGACAAGGCAAAAGTGACCAACTACGAGACTTTTGTTGCGGATGAGGCAGCACTGTCAGCGCTTCAGGAAGGCGGACAGCAGCAGTAAATCAAAAACAGTAAGAACAGCAAAACGCATGACGCGGGCGCTGCCGGATAGCAGAGATGGATATCCGGCGGCGCCCGTTTTTTGACTATATGCCGGATAAATGAAGAAAAATTATCAGAAAATTGGGCACATTGACAAGTCGGACAGAAGAAATTATACTAATATCAGGATACAAAGAGCACATTTTAGAGACATACAGGAGAAGGACAATGGGAAGAAAAAAGAAAGAGACAATCGAACTGCGCTATTATGATATTCCGCAAAAAGAATATGTTATGGCACTGTTAGGAGAAGAGTGGATCCGTGACTACGGAAGTGGAGTCACGCATCTGCATTTCCATAATATGATGGAGATCGGATATTGCAGGGACGGCAGGGGAACAGTAACGCTGGATGAGGATACACTGGCGTATGAGCCGGAAACATTATGCGTGATACCGAAGAATTATCCGCATACGACAGACAGTGAAGACGGGCGGAAAAGTTACTGGGAGTATCTCTACTTTGATCCGGAGACGATACTTCGGAACATGTATCCGGATAATGAATTATATCAGAATAAGTTACTTCGCCTGATCAACCGGAAAGCGCATGGACTGCGGGCAAGGGATTATCCGCAGCTTGTTACGATCGTGCTCACGATCATGGAGGAGATGCGTGGAAAGCGGGAATTTTATACGGATACGGTGAATGCGCTTACGACAGCTCTCCTGCTTGAGATTGCCCGGTTAAACTGCGATAAGCCGGAGGAACTTTTTGAGGCAAGAAGACCGGGAGTTTCCCAGATCAAGAACGCGCTTGATTATATCAGTACCGGATATAAGGAGAGTATACGAATTGAAATGCTTGCGGAGAAATGCAATATGAGTGAAACGCATTTCCGCAGGCTGTTTGTGGAATATATGCATATGACACCGGTGGATTATATCAACATGATACGGGTACAGATGGCGTGTGAACTGATGAAAAAGACGAACGATTCAATGGATGAGATCGCAATGAAAGTCGGATTTGCAACAACTTCCACCTTTAATCGTAATTTTAAGCGGATCGTTGGGACAACGCCTTACCAATGGAAGAAAAATCCCAAAAATTACGAGAGCAAACTGCTTTCTTTTCATATTTCTGCCGAAAAAGGATGGTAAAAAATGCATTTATTTTACAACATGGTTGAATATGCATGTTTTACAGATGATTCTACACCCTACAACAGGAGATGATTTGGTATAATGCATATATAATGAAAGACAGAAAGAAATAAAGTGTACAAAATACACAAACAAAAAACAGGGGTGATTTCAAACTGTCGTCATTGTAAATAAACACATTGGGAGGAAAACACTATGAAAAAGAAAATCGTATCACTTATGCTGGTATCAGCAATGGCAGTTTCTATGGTAGCCTGCGGAAGCTCAGGCAGTTCAGGCTCCACAGGCACAAGCGGAGATTCAGCTTCTGGATCTACCGAATCTGCGGCAGCAGGCAGCGATGAGAACACACTTACCGTGTGGTGCTGGGATCCGGCGTTCAATATTTTCGCAATGAACGAGGCTGCAAAGGTATATCAGAAAGATCATCCGGATGTTACCGTAAATGTAGTTGAGACACCTTGGGAGGATGTCCAGACAAAACTTACGACAGCAGCTACTTCCGGAGATTTAAGTACATTACCGGATATCCTGTTAATGCAGGATAACGCGTTCCAGAAAAACGTAATCAGCTATCCGGATGCGTTTACAGATCTTACAGACAGCGGAATTGATTTTTCACAGTTTGCAGAAGGAAAAACAGCATACTCTGTAGTAGATGGCAAGAACTATGGTGTTCCGTTTGATAACGGTGCAGTTGTCGGATGCTATCGTACCGATCTCTTAGAGCAGGCCGGACTTACGGTAGATGATTTCACAGATATCACATGGGATCAGTACATTGAAAACGGAAAGAAAGTACTCGAAGCAACCGGCAAGCCGTTGATCTCCATGCAGGCTGGCGAGTGTGATCTGATCATGATGATGCTTCAGTCCGCCGGATCTTCTCTTTTTAATGAGGACGGAACAGCGAATATCGTAAATAACGATGTATTAAAAGAAGTTGCTGAAACTTATAAAGAAATGAAAGACAGCGGCGTGCTGATCGAAGTAAACAGCTGGGATGAATATGTTGGTTCCATCACAAACGGTGATGTTGCAGGAACCATCAACGGATGCTGGATCATGGCTTCCATTCAGACAGCAGAAGATCAGTCCGGTAACTGGGCGATCACCAATATGCCAAGACTGGTTGACGCGAAAGACGCTACCAACTATTCAAACAATGGTGGATCATCCTGGGCTGTAACAGCAAACTGCAAGAACAAAGACCTTGCATATGATTTCCTGGCAAGCACATTTGCAGGAAGCACAGAACTTTATGATAACATCCTTTCCTGTGGCGCGATCGCAACATGGGCACCGGCTGGTGACTCTGATGCATATGCACAGCCGAACGATTTCTTCGGCGGCGATGCAGTATCTGCCAAGATCGTAGATTTCGCTACAAAAGTACCGTCTAACATTACAGGCGTTTACTACTATGAAGCTCGTGACGCAGTTGCTACCGCTATTACAAACGTGATCGCAGGCTCTGACATTGATACCGAACTTCAGACAGCAGAAGACACAGTAAACTTTAATATGGGTCAGTAATACTGATATCAGAAGGGGAGAACGGTTCTAACCGGCTGTTCTCCCTTTTTCTTCCAAAACAACATGCGAAGACGCAAAAAGGAGGGAGTTTCCTTGAGTAAGCCATCAAAAAAAATGTCATTGGATAAAAGAAATAACCTGACCGGATGGGCATTCTTAACACCGGCGGCATTACTGATTCTGGTAATGAGTTTTGTGCCCATGGTAAAGGCATTCATTTTGTCTTTCCAGACTGGCGTAGGGGCTGCAATGAAACCCTGCGGCATTTCGAATTACACACGAATGTTCAAGGACACTGTATTTATGCAGTCCGTTAAAAATACATTTTTCTACCTGATCATTCAGGTGCCGATCATGTTGATCCTGGCACTGATCTTAGCTTCGATCTTAAACAACCGGAACTTAAGATTCAAAGGATTGTTCCGTACGATGATCTTTTTGCCGTGTGCGACATCACTGGTAGCATATGCGACCATTTTCCGTACACTGTTTGCAAACAACGGTATCATCAATCTGTTTCTGGTAAAGATCGGTATTTTAGATGCGCCATATTCTTTCCTGACACATCCAATCAGCGCAAAGATCGTCATTATCCTGGGTCTCCTCTGGAGATGGACAGGATACAACATGGTATTTTATCTGTCCGGACTGCAGAACATTGAATATTCCGTATATGAAGCGGCAAAGATCGACGGAGCTTCTCCGGTGCAGACCTTCTTTAAGATCACCGCACCGCTCTTAAAACCGACGATCCTTCTTACAGCGATCATGTCTACCAATGGTACCCTGCAGCTGTTCGATGAATCCGTAAACTTGACAGACGGTGGACCTGCAAACGCTTCGATCACAATGTCTCATTACATTTACAATATGTCCTTTAAATATGTGCCGAATTTCGGATACGCAGCTGCAATGTCATTCTTTATCCTGATACTGGTTGCTATTCTGGCATTTATTCAGATGAAAGTAGGTGACAAACGTGACTAAAGGTAAAAAAATCTCAATGTATGTATTCTTATGTATTGTGTCCTTTATATCCGTTTTTCCATTATACTGGATGGTATCGGCGGCTACGAACAAGAGCGTGGATGTCACACGCGGACGCCTGATCCCGGGCACATATCTGACCGAGAACTTTAAAAACCTGGTGAATTCCCAGAATATCGGAAGAGCGCTTGGAAATTCATTTAAATATGCGATCATTCTGACACTGGTATCTCTGGTTATCTGCTCTCTGGCAGGCTATGGATTTGAAATCTTCCATGACAAAGGAAAAGATATCGTGATGAACATCATTCTCCTTGCCATGATGGTTCCGTTTGTAGCAACGTTGATTCCGTTGTTCCAGATGTTTTCCAAAGCGGGATGGTTAAATTCCACGATCGGATTTATTCTTCCGACCCTGTCAACACCGTTCCTTATCATGATGTTCCGCCAGAGCGCGCGTTCTTTCCCGCATGATATTATCGAGGCGGCAAGAATTGACGGGTTGTCCGAACTGCGCATCTTTTTCCAGATGTTCATTCCGACGATGAAGTCCACTTACGCAGCGGCAATGACGATCACGTTCATGAACGCATGGAACAGTTATCTGTGGCCAAAGGTAATCATGACCGATGAAAAGAGTATGACAATGCCGATGGTTGTTGCCAACCTGACCCAGGGCTATGTCACAGATTATGGTATGCTGATGCTTGCCGTACTGATCTGTACACTGCCGACAGCGGTGATCTTCTTCTGTCTGCAGAAATCCTTCGCAGAAGGTATTACCGGTGCAGTGAAGTAAAAGGATGATATAAAAAACTGAGGCTGTCTCAACGATGGGGGCAGCCTTTTTTAAAACAAAAAGAGATGGAGGTACGAAAAAATATGGGTGAATTTCGTTATGAAAAAGTAAAAGATCCGGAGTATTTTATGGATCACCGCATGGATGCGCATTCGGATCATGTGGCATACGCGTCCTGGAAGGAATCGGAGGAAGAAAAGAGCAGTTATCGCTATTCCCTGGATGGGATCTGGAAATTCCATTACGCGAAAAACTATGAACAGACCGTAAAAGGATTTGAAGAGACCGGAGTGGACTGCCACAGCTGGGATGACATCCGTGTTCCGGCTCATATACAGATGGAAGGATATGATTCCCCGCAGTATGTAAATGTGCAGTATCCGTGGGATGGGCGTGAGGCGATCATGCCGGGGGAGATCCCGCAGAGATTTAATCCGGTGGCAAGCTATGTGAAATATTTTGAAGTACCGGAGCAGATGAAGGACAAACCGCTTTACATCTCTTTTCAGGGCGCAGAGAGCGGTCTGGCAGTCTGGCTCAATGGAAATTTTGTCGGATACAGTGAGGATACTTTTACACCTTCAGAATTTGAACTGACACCGTATGTGAAAGACGGAGAGAACAAACTGGCAGTGCAGGTGTTTAAATGGACATCCGGCAGCTGGTGCGAGGATCAGGATTTTTACCGCTTCTCCGGGCTGTATCGGAGCGTTTATCTCTATACCATACCGGAAGTCCATATTTATGATATGTGCGTGCGGACGCTTTTGGATGACGCGTACAGGGATGCGGATCTGTCCATTGATCTTACGACAATGGGAGAGGGCGGAGTGGCCAAACTCACGCTTCTGGAAGGAGAAAATGTACAGAAAACTGCGAAAGTAAAGCTGGAAAAAAGCAGCCATGTGTCCATTTCGGTTCAGGCACCGCATCTGTGGAGCGCGGAAGATCCGTATCTCTATGAGTTAAAGATCGAGGTCAAAAAGGACGGAGAGACAAAAGAGTGTATCAGCCAGAAAGTCGGGTTCCGCCGTTTTGAGATGAAAGACAATATCATGTGTTTAAACGGAAAGCGGATCGTCTTTAAAGGCGTGAACCGTCATGAGTTCAGCTCCAAAACAGGCCGTGCCGTTTCCACAGAAGAGATCGTAAAAGATATCGTTACCATGAAGCGCAACAATATCAATGCGATCCGTACCTGTCATTATCCGGATGATTCCAGGATCTATGCGCTTTGTGACGCATACGGACTTTACATGATCGCGGAGAATAATATGGAGTCCCATGGTTCATGGGATCCGGTCGCAAGGGGACTGGAGGACAAGAGCGTTGTGGTACCGGGGGATAATATGAAGTGGGAAGGCATGATGCTTGACCGTGTAAACTCCTGTTATCAGAGAGATAAAAATCATCCGGCGATCCTGATCTGGTCCTGCGGAAATGAGTCCTACGGCGGAAAAGTCATCTATGACATGTCAGAAAAATTCCGTTCCCTCGATCCGACCAGACTGGTGCATTACGAGGGCGTGTTCAATGACAGACGCTACAACGATTCCAGTGATATGGAAAGCCAGATGTATCCGTCCGTGGAATCGATCAGGGAGTTTTTAAAGAAAGACAGAAGCAAACCGTTTATCTGTTGCGAATATACGCATGCAATGGGGAATTCCTGCGGTGCCATGTTTAAATATACGGATCTGACCGATGAGGAGCCGCTGTATCAGGGCGGATTTATCTGGGATTACATTGACCAGTCCATTTTAAAGAAAAACCGTTACGGGGAAGAATTCCAGGCATATGGCGGGGACTTTATGGAACGGCCGACCGATTACAATTTCAGCGGAAACGGAATCGTATATGGCGGAGAGCGTGATGAGTCTCCAAAGATGCCGTCAGTCAAATACAATTACCAGAATATTAGTGTCACGATCGGCGAAGACAGGATCCGGGTCACCAACAAAAACCTCTTTGTAAACACAGATCAGTTTGACTGTGCGGTGATACTCGAAAAAGAAGGACACTTTGTGAAGAAAGTACCGATCGATACCGATGTCGCACCGCTTTCCAAAGCAGAGTATCCGATGCCGTTTGCCCTGCCGGAAGAACCGGGTGAGTATGCGGTCACGGTGTCCTTTACCTTAAAAGAAGATACAAAATGGGCGAAGGCAGGACATGAAGTTGCGTTCGGTCAGGAAATCTTCCGCAAAAAGGGAGAGGAGTGCAAAAAGAAGAATCCGCCGGTTGAAGTGATCTACGGAAAACTGAATCTCGGAGTCCGAGGAGAGAACTTTGACGTGCTGTTTTCCGGGTTGAATGGAGGACTGGTTTCCTACCGCTATGCGGGAAAAGAGATGATCGAAGCGATCCCGATGCCGAACTTCTGGCGTGCGCCGACCGACAACGATTGTGGAAATCTGATGCCGCAGCGTTACGGACAGTGGAAACTTGCCAGTATGTACCTGACACATAAGACGGATGGAACGTTTGACGATCATCCGCCGGTGATCAAACAGGAGGAAGACAGCATCTCTATCACTTACACGTATCATATGCCGACGACACCGCGGGCGGATTGCGAGCTGACCTATCAGGTGTTTGGCGACGGTACGATCAAAACAAAGCTTGCGTATGTGCCGGTGAAAGAACTGGGCGATATGCCGGAATTTGGCGTGATGTTCCAGATCAACGCGGACTACGATCAGGTGGAATGGTACGGACTCGGACCGGAGGAAACCTACGCGGATCGTACCCAGGGGGCAAAGCTTGGCATTTACCGTAATGAAGTAAAAGATAACCTCGCAAAATATCTGGTTCCGCAGGAATGCGGTAACAAGACCGGTGTCCGTTACGCAAAAGTGACAGACAAAAAGGGAAGAGGAATGCTTTTTGCCGGAGACAATATGAGCTTCAGTGCGCTGCCATACACACCGCATGAGATGGAGAACGCGAAACACGCGTATGAACTTCCACCGGTACATCACACGGTCATCCGTGTGGCAAAGGCACAGATGGGTGTTGCCGGGGATAACAGCTGGGGTGCGAGAACGCACGAAGAATTTTTGCTCCCGGTAAACGAAAAACTGGAATTTGAATTTTCTTTCCGTGGAATCTAAGCAGAAAAAAAGAGAGCTCCTGCACGGCTGAAAACGATCAGCCGGTGCAGGGCTCTTATTTTTGTAATGGCGACGAGGAACGTATCCCGTTTCTGTTAAGCCTGTTGTTCTATGATCTTAAAGCCCCATGGCGCAAGGGTGATCTGACTTCCCTGTGCGACCGGCTTTTCCTCTAACAGAGAGATGCCGTCCGGCGCATCATAGGTAAAAGAAGCTTCCCTGCCGGAATAATTGAAAAAGTACCGGATCTTTTTCCCGTTTTCGTTTGTCCCCTCATGCAAAATAAGTGGGAAACGGAAAGCAGGGAGGGAAAGCCCAGCTTCTTTCGCGAAGAAAGCGACCAGGGCATCGAGTGTGCCATCCTCGAAAAAGCATCCGATGTAGCAGGCAAGTCCTTTTCCGTAATGGTTGCAGGTGACTGCGGAATATGCACCCCAGTAAGGATGGTCATAAGAGAGTAGTGTTTCTGCGGTATCCGGTGTCACAAGCTCGATCCAGTTCCTTGCAGTTCCGGTGATGCCGGAAAGTGCGCCGTTTCCTTTTAAAGCAACGTTCTTTGGTGCGGTGAACTGGCTGTAATGCATGCCACAGCAGTCGGTCAGACCATGTGGCTGCATATCCGGATAGATCTTCAGGTGCTCGTTGGAAAATCCGCTTCTTGTGCTTACGATCAGATGACCGCCGTTTCTGACATAGTCGTTCATGCGTGAAAGAACAGATTCTTCCGCCGCATAAAGAGCCGGAACAACAAGCAGGTCGTAGCCGGAAAAATCGGTATCCGCAGGATTTAAAATATCAAATTCGATGTTTAAGCGGTACAAAGAATCGGCAAGCCAGCGCGCGGCATCGTTGTAGGAACTGTTTTCGCGTCCTTTGAACGGGAACATGAGAAGACCGGTCAGGGCCTCGTTGCTTACGAGGATCGCCGCGCGGTTTGTTTTCTTTAAGTGGAGCAGATGAGAGCCGTAGGTTTTCATTTCGGCACCGAGCCTGCATGCCTCAAGGTAAGTCGGATTTTCAGAAAAGTCGTGTGAGAGCACACCTTTCCAGTAACTTTCCAGTGAGTTGTGGATCGAATGCCAGTGCCAGTACATCACACTGTCCGCGCCGCAGGACAGATGGCTGTATGCCTGCATGCGAAGCTGACCCGGATAAGGGAGCCATTCCAGATTTCCCTGTGCCTCGGTCTCAAGGATCAGGTAGTTGGATTTTTTCAAACCTCTTGCAATGCTGCCGCAGAAGTTGATCTCAGCGCCGGTCAGATCGTCCTGGGACGGATGATAGATATCACAGCCTGCGATATCCATACATTTTGCCGCCTCGAACTGGTTGACATCCGGCTGTAAGCCATAGGAATAGTCGTGCCACTCAAAGTCAAAATTCTGGGTGATGAACTGATCCTCTTTTTTGTATTCGCGCACGAGATCGGACTGCCATGTTAAGAAATCCGTGACAAGCTTACGGCTGAATTTCTCATATTCGGCAGCGAGAGAGCCGTTGATCGTTCCGCGGATATCCGGGAAGTCGGACCAGTCATTCACGCGGTTACTCCAGTAATCCAGACCGAATTCCAGGTTGAAAGCGGAAAGGTCAGAAAACTGCTCCTTCAGATAGGAGACAAACAGTTCCTGGGCGTGCTTTCCGGCAGTTCCGTAGTGTTTGGTTTCATTGTCGAGCTGGTAGCCGATGATACAGGAGCGGTCTTTGATGTGCTCCATCAGCGTGCGTATGATGCGCTCGGCATATTTCAAATAAGTCGGATCGGTGATATCCATATTCTGCCGGTGTCCGTAAAGTGACGGACCGTCCTTTGTGACAGCGAGAATGGTATCGGATTTCTTCGCAAGCCACGACGGAATGGCGTAGGTCGGTGTGCCGATGATGACATGCATGTCATACTTCTCCGCGGCATCTAACATACGGTCGAGGTGCGTGAAGTCAAAAACGCCGTCCTGCGGCTCTAAGGTGCTCCAGGTTGATTCGGCAATGCGGATCACATTCATGTTCGCCTTTTTCATCATCTGCATATCCGTTTCAATGCGGTCAAAGGGCATATATTCGTCATAGTAGGCTGCCCCGAATAAAAGATGATCCATAGTGTAAATTCCCCCTTAAAAAAATAAAATTTACGAAAATCCTGCAAATTGGTTGACGTTTTTTGAAAAAACTGCTAAATTTACAGTAGAACAACCGATTGCGCTAAAAGTATAACATGAGGAACACAAAGTGTAAAGAACAACGTAAAAAATAAGCGGATCTGTTGAAAAATGGAAAAAACTGAAAGCTTAAGGGGGAACGAAAAGTGGGAGAGAGTCAGGAAGAAAATAAGACACTTACGATCGCGGACATCGCGGACGCGCTCGGTGTTTCCAAAACGACCGTTTCGCGCGCAATATCGGGAAAGGGAAGGATCGGAAGTGAAACCAGAGAGCGGGTATTAAAGTACATTGACGCGCACAATTATACGCCGAATGTGATCGCGAAAAGCCTTGCGCAGAACAAGACCTACAACCTTGCAGTGGTCATGCCGGGAGATTACGAGCTGATCGATCTGCCGTTTTTTCAGAACTGTATCATGGGGATACAGGAGATCGCGTCTTCCTTTGATTATGATATGCTGCTCACCGTCTGTAATAACGCGGATGTCACAAAGTTAGAGCGGATCGTGCACAACCGCAAGGTAGATGGTGTGATCCTGTTGCGCAGCTTTATGAATGACGTGCAGGTAGAATACTTACAGAAGAAAAATATCCCGTTTGTGGTTACGGGATCTTCCAACTATAAAGGCGTGGTCCAGGTGGATAACGATCACCGCGCCGCATGCCGGGAGCTCACATCGATCCTTTTGATGAAGCGGATGAAAAAGATCGCGCTGATCGGAGGAAATGAGGAGCATGTCGTTACGCAGAGCCGTCTGATGGGATTTAAAGATGCGTTTGCGGACAGCGGAACTGCGGTGGATGAGAGCCTGATCTACATGAACCTGGATAATCCGGTGCTGCTGGACGGAAAGCTTGATGACATCATCAAGCGTGAGGTGGACTGTATCGTCTGTATGGATGACGCGATCTGTATGGAAGTGCTTTACAAGCTGCGCAGAGAGGGAATCTCGGTGCCGGATCAGATCCGTGTGGCGTCGTTTTATAACAGTTCCATGCTGGAGACACACGATCCGTCGATCACCTCGCTGGACTTTGACGCAAAGGAACTCGGAATGCTGGTATGCCGGACGCTCCTCGATATGATAGAGGGACAGAAGGTACAGAAAAAGACACTGCTCGGTTATGAAGTGCGTCTGCGCGAGTCAACCAAATAAAAAGGTTTACCGATTGCGCAAGAGAGCCGGTATTACACCTGATTTATGTAAAAATGTTGCATGTTGTTAAAACTATGTTGCAGTATAACGGGAAGCGGTTGAAAAGGAAAAATACGCTGTTATAATTGAAAACAGATAGGAAACAGCCAATCCGGAAGGGATTGGAGGAGGATGGCAAAAACAGGCAGGAGGAAGAAAAAATGATTCAGGAAAGAATATTGGATTTGACAGATTATGCACTTGTGACCGGACTGATCGATCCGCAGGATACACGTTATACCATAAACCGGCTTTTGGAGCTTTTCGGGCTGGATGAATTAGAGGATGCAGTCGCAGAAGCGCATCAGGCAACCATAAAGACACAGGAAGACGCAGAGGATGCACTCGAAGCGATCTTAAACGATATGACAGATTACGCGTACGAGAATGGCATTATGGCAGAAAACAGTATTGTTTACCGGGATCTGTTCGATACGAAGATCATGGGACTGCTTGTCGCAAGACCGGGCGAGGTTGTGACAAAATTTAAAGGGCTCTACCATCATCAGTCTGCGCAGGACGCGACCGATTACTTCTATAAACTGAGCTGTGACAGCAACTACATCCGCAGATACCGGATCAAAAAGGATTTAAAATGGACTGCGGATACAGAATTTGGAACACTTGACATTACAATCAATTTATCCAAGCCGGAAAAGGATCCGAAGGCGATCGCAGCAGCGAAGCTGGCAAAGCAGAGCGGTTATCCGAAATGTCTGCTGTGCAAGGAAAATGAGGGCTACGCAGGACGTGTCAATCATCCGGCGCGCCAGAACCACCGCATTATCCCGGTGACGATCAACAACAGTGACTGGTTTTTCCAGTATTCTCCGTATGTATATTACAATGAGCACTGCATCGTATTCAATTCCAAACACACACCGATGAAGATTGAGCGCGCAACTTTCGGAAAACTTCTGGATTTCGTGACACAGTTCCCGCATTATTTTGTTGGTTCGAACGCAGACCTTCCGATCGTCGGCGGATCCATTTTAAGCCATGACCATTTCCAGGGCGGCCATTATGAATTTGCGATGGCAAAGGCACCGGTGGAAAAAGAGCTGACTTTTAAAGGTTACGAGGATGTGAAGGCAGGCATCGTAAAATGGCCGATGTCCGTGATCCGTATTTCCGGAAAAGATAAGGATCGTCTGATCGACCTTGCGGATAAGATCCTGCTTGCATGGCGTGGCTATACGGATGAAGCGGCATTTGTATTCGCGGAGACCGACGGAGAGCCGCACAACACGATCACACCGATCGCGCGCAAACGCGGAGAGAATTTCGAACTGGATCTGGTGCTGCGCAACAACATCACGACCGAGGAGCATCCGCTTGGCGTATATCATCCGCACGCAAAGCTGCATCATATCAAAAAAGAAAATATCGGTCTGATCGAGGTTATGGGTCTTGCCGTACTGCCGGCACGTCTGAAAGATGAAATGGCAGCGCTCGAGACCGCGATCCTTGAGAAAAAGGATCTTCGCGCGGATGAGACGCTCGCAAAGCATGCGGACTGGGTAGAGGAATTTCTGCCGAAATATGATGAGGTAAACCGGGGCAACATCACAGAGATCATCCGTACCGAGATCGGCCTGGTGTTCAATGAAGTCTTAAAAGATGCCGGTGTATACAAATGCACCAAAGAGGGCAGAGACGCGTTCTGCCGTTTTGTAGATGCCGTAAATCAGAAATAAAAATACAGAGAAAAAGCGATAAAAAGTGATAAAAAGCAGGATTGCCGTTTTGGAGTGGCGGGAATCCTGTTTTTTTGACTTTTGCACGTAAATATAGTAAAGTAAAAAATGTAAATTTATTCAGAAAGAAGGAAAGAAAATGGTATCAAAAAAAATCAAAAAAGCACTGGAAGGAAGCTCTGTGATCCGTGCCATGTTTACGGAAGGAAAAGAGATGGCAAAAAAATACGGCGCAGAGAATGTTTATGATTTCAGTCTCGGAAATCCGGCGACTCCGGCTCCGGAAGCGGTAAAGGAAGCGATCAAGCGGATCTTAGACGAGAAAGACCCGATGTTTGTGCATGGCTACATGGACAACTCCGGCTATGAAGACGTGCGTCAGGCCGTGGCGGACAATTTAAATCATCGATTTGATACCCATTTTGATTTCCATAACATTATCATGACAGTCGGCGCGGCCGGCGGTCTCAATATCATATTTAAGACGATCCTGGATCCGGGGGATGAGGTCTTGGTATTTGCCCCGTATTTCGGAGAGTACAACAGCTACGCGGCGAATTTTGACGCAAAGACCGTTGCGGTACATCCGGATCCGGAGACATTCCAGCCGGATCTTGACGATTTCGCGGCAAAATTTACCGAAAAGACCAAGGCGGTCATCATCAACACGCCGAACAATCCGACCGGTGTGGTTTACAGTGATGCGACCTTAAAAGCGATCGCGGACATTTTAAAAGAGAAACAAAAAGCGTATAAAAAGGAAATTTATCTGGTTTCCGATGAACCATACCGTGAACTGGTGTATGACGGACAGAAGGAAAATTTCCTGACAAAATATTATGAAAATACGATCGTCGGTTATTCTTTCAGCAAGTCACTGTCCCTTCCGGGTGAGCGTATCGGCTATGTGGTCGTTCCGAATGAGGTGGCAGACGCAGACACTGTGATCGCGGGTATCAATGTGTCCAACCGGACGCTTGGTTTTGTCAACGCGCCGTCTCTGATACAGCTTGCGGTGGCGGAATGCCTGGAAGAAAAGACCGATGTGGCATATTACGATAAAAACCGTACCAGACTCTACGAGGCACTGACCGGATACGGCTATACCTGCATTAAGCCGGAGGGCGCGTTTTACATGTGGGTGAAATCCCCGGATGAGGACGAGGACCGTTTTGTGGAACAGGCAAAGAAATACCATCTGATCCTTGTAAAGGGCGGCGCATTCTGCTGGCCGGGTTATGTGCGGATCGCCTATTGTGTGTCCTACGACACGATCGAGCGTTCCCTGCCGGCGTTTGAAAAGCTGGCAGAGGAGTATCAGTTGAGTGGAAAATAAAAATGAGGAGAAAAAAGTATGAAAAGCTGGGAAGATAATGTGCGGAAGGTCGTTCCGTATACACCGGGCGAGCAGCCGAAAATAGAAAATCTGATCAAATTAAACACCAATGAAAATCCATATCCGCCGGCACCTGGGGTGGAAGAAGCATGGAAAGCATTTGATATCGAGAAATTAAAACTGTATCCGGATCCGGCAGTGAAAGAGCTGGTGGATGCGCTTGCGGAGTACTACGGATTAAAGAGCAGCCAGGTCTTTGTCGGTGTCGGCTCGGATGATGTGCTTGCAATGCTGTTTCTGACATTTTTCAACAGCAAAAAGCCGATCCTGTTTCCGGATATCACCTATTCCTTTTATGATGTGTGGGCAGACATGCTGCGCATCCCGTATGAAGTGCAGCCGCTCGATGAAAATCTGCATATCCGCAAAGAAGATTACTACAGGGACAACGGCGGTGTCATATTCCCGAACCCGAATGCGCCGACCGGTGTGCTGCAGTCTTTAGAGGACATTGAGGATATCATAAAACACAATCAGGATGTCATTGTCATTGTGGATGAGGCATATATTGATTTCGGAGGAAGATCCGCATTGCCATTTATTGAAAAATATGATAATGTGATCATTGTACAGACTTTTTCAAAGTCACGTTCCATGGCAGGAGCGCGTATTGGTTACGCAATGGCAAACGAAAAGCTGATCCGGTATTTAAATGATGTCAAATACTCGTTTAATTCTTATACGATGAACGCACCGGCGATCGCGCTCGGAGTTCCGGCGGTAAAAGACAGGGAGTATTTCGAAAAGACCGTACAGCATGTGATCGCGACGAGAGAGCGGGTAAAAGTGGAATTAAAGGCACTCGGATTTGTGTTTGAAGATTCCATGAGCAATTTCCTGTTTGTGACACATCCGGAAATATCGATGGTACAGCTGTTTGCGGATCTCAGAAAAGAAGGGATCATTGTCCGGCATTTTGACAAACCGGAGCGTATCCGGGAGTATCTGCGGATCACGATCGGAACGGATGCGCAGATGGATACGTTATTGTCGTTTCTGCGTGAATATTTGAAAAAATAGCTGCAAATCAAACTGAAAGTGAATAGAAAGGATTTCGAATGTTAAAACAATATCTCACCATATTTTTTGTTTCCATGGTGCCACTCATTGAGTTAAGAGGCGCGATCCCGATTTCACAGGGATTTCATCTTCCGCTGTTACAGTCTTATATCATCTGTATCCTCGGAAATATGCTTCCGGTACCGGTGATCTATCTGTTTGCGAGAAAAGTCCTCGAATGGGGAAAAGATAAGCCGCTTATTGGGAAATTCTTTACATTTTGCCTGGAAAAAGGCGAGAAGGGCGGAAAGAAACTGCAGGAAAAGGCAGGACGCGGATTGTTTGTTGCGTTACTGCTCTTTGTGGGAATCCCGGTTCCTGGAACCGGAGCATGGACTGGCACACTGGCCGCCAGCATACTGGATATGGATTTTAAATCCAGCATACTGGCTGTTATGCTCGGCGTATTACTTGCCGGCATCATCATGGGTGTGGTCAGTGTCGGTATTTTCAGCTTTGTGTAACGAGAGGACGCCGTACATAATGGCTCCCGCGATCGCAACAAAGATGGAAATGAACTGTGACGTGGAAAGCGTACCAACGCTTCCGCGGAGCAGATCACCACGGAAAAATTCAATACAGAATCTTCCGATACTGTAAAAGATAAGATATAAGGCGCCGATTCGTCCGGGCGTCTTATTTTTTTTCGCGACCACGCAGAGAACCGCGAAATGAATAAAATCAAGACCGCTGGACACAAGCTGGGATGGGAACAGCGCAACGCCGTTTGGCGCATATGCGGAATCGTGGAACGTGACGGAAAAGGCACTGTCTGTCTCCACACCGTAGCAGCAGCCGGCGAGAAAACAGCCGATGCGTCCAAATCCCTGCGCAAGCGCGACAGACGGAAGGATCAGATCCATATAGGATAAAAAGGAGAGCTTTTTGATCCGGCAGAAAAGAGCCGTGCATAAGATTCCGGCAATGATACCGCCGTACACGACAAAACCGTCTGCAAGATCCGTGACAAGAACATGCGGATCCTTTATGATCTCATCTAAGATCGTGATGTAATATAAAAGCTTCGCACCGGCGAACCCGCAGACCACAGCGCAGATCATGATGGAAAAAACCGGTTCGCTGTCAAGTCCCTTTCTTTTTGCGCGGTACTCTGCCACCAGATAGGCAGCGAGGATACCGATAGCGATCATAAGACCGTAACTGTAGATCGTAATGCTTCCGATCTTCAATAATTCATTATGCATATGAAATACCTCGTGTTTTCTGAATTGTCGATTCAAATGGAACAGATAAAAGTATAGCATAAGAGCCACGGGAAGAAAAGCACATAGTTTTTTCGGGAGGAAAGTGCTACAATAACGGTTGAATAAATGTAAGGAGACAAAATCATGAAGACAGGAGAAGAATTAAAAAATCTGCTGCGTCAGATCGATCATAAAAGTTACAAGGCATATAAGGAAGTAAAAGGGATCTACCGGATGCCCGGGTATGTGCTCGCGGTGGATCATGTACAGGGAGATCCGTTTGCCACACCATCCCGCGTGCGGCTCTTGATCAGCAACAAGAATAATTTTCCAAAAGAAGTCTTTGACACGAAATGGCGTAAGAACGCGGCGGAGGATGACATCCTGCGGAATCTGCACCGATTTTTAAGAAAGAACCGTGGCGGCAGGAGCGGTTCGGGAAAGAGCGGACTGGTGCTTGCGTGCAGAGCCGGACAAGAAGTGATGGAGCGTGTGGCGGTCGTGCTTTCGGAAGAACAGATCGAAGTAAGGCTTGAAGTGGGCTTTCCGGCTTTCGGTCGCTCGATCGCGGCAGGAGAACTGGAAAAGATCTTTTTTCTGATGTTTCCGGCGATGGCAAAAGAGGTGTTTTGTTATGCAAACATCGATCAAAACAAATTAAAACGCGCGGTGGAACTTGCGGATGACCAGCAAAAGATCCGGGAAGCGCTTGTGGAGAAAAAACTTGTGGCATTTGTGGCGGATGGAGCGATCCTGCCGCGTGAGAGCGGTGTGTCGGATCTGCCGTTAAAGGGAGCAGTGCCGTTTGCCTCCCCGGAGGATCTGGCGGTCACACTCAATCTGCCGCATGCGGGAACGGTGCGCGGCATGGGGATAAAGGAAGGCGTCACGCTGATCGCGGGCGGCGGCTATCATGGAAAGTCAACACTCTTAAAAGCGATCCAGAACGGGGTTTATAACCATATCGCGGGAGACGGCAGAGAGTATGTCATCACGGATGCGTCGGCGGTGAAGCTGCGTGCGGAAGAGGGAAGATGTATCCACGACGAGGATATTTCCATGTTCATCAATAACCTTCCAAACCGCGAGGATACCGGACATTTTAGTACGGAGAACGCAAGCGGCAGTACCTCGCAGGCGGCGCAGACCGTCGAAGCGTTAGAGAGCGGGGCACGGGTGCTTCTGATTGATGAAGATACATCGGCAACAAACTTTATGGTGCGCGACCACAAGATGGCAATGCTCGTAGCGGCGGAAAAAGAACCGATCACACCGTATCTTAGCTGTGTGCGCAGTCTGTATGAGGATCACAGGATTTCAACGATCCTTGTGGTCGGAAGTTCCGGCGCGTATCTTTCGGCGGCAGACTGCGTGATCCAGATGGATGAATATGAAGCGAAAGATGTGACTGCCCGTGCGAAGGAGATCGCGGATTTCTATGAGGGCATCCGGGTGGAAAAGAAGGAATGCCTGCATCATAAGATGAAAAGAAAGCAGATTGAGAAAGTGCGTGCGTTTGGAAAAGAGAGTGTTTCTTTTGATAAGGAAGAAGTCATCCTAAGAGATTTGGAGCAGTTAAACGATGAGGGACAGGCGGCTGCGATCGCATATTTTGTGCAGTACGCGATCACAAATTATGCGGATGGCAGAAAAAATGCCTTAGAACTGACGGAGCTTTTGTACCAGCAGATCGAAAAAACGGGATTTGCCTCGGTGATCCCGGCTTATTACGGGGCAGGCGCGCCTGTGATGCCGAGAAAGCAGGAGGTGCTTGCGGCACTGCTCCGGTATCGGGGAATATAAAAAGCGGTATAAAAAGCGCCCGGAACCTGATGGCTCCGGGCGTTTTTCATTGGAAACTTTATTGTCTTTCAATTTAATTTTCTTCTTTTCCGACAGCAGGGAAAAGACCGGATTTCTTTAAAACCGGATAAAGTGCCATATAAACAATGACAGAAACGATAACGGAAAGTACCGCGTTGATGGAAGTAGCGGCGATATTCCAGGTCAATACGACTTCTGCGGCTGCCTTACCAAGCAGGACACGTTTATAGAAATAACCGAACAGCGGATCAAAGATCACATTAAAGCCCAGTCCGCAGATGGATGCGAGCAGTGTCCATTTAAAGATCTTCTTGCGGTCATTGGTCTTTGTGATCTTACCACAGCGATGTGCAATGATTCCGGTGATCAGACCGATGCAGAACTTTAAGATAAAAGTCTTTGGCGCGTAGATGATGTAGACCGGATCTAAGAGGTCACCGATCGTCATTCCGATCGCACCGCCAAGTCCGCCGAGTACACCGCCAAGTAAAAGGGCGCCCAGGACACAGACTGCGTTTCCAAGATGGATGGAAGTGGCATCGCCGCCCGGAAGGGTGATCTTGATCTGTAAAAAGGTGAATACAACATAGGATAAGGCTGCCATAAGTGCAGTCATTACCATTTTTAACAGCTTCTCATTTCTCATAATAAAATCCTCTTTTCTTTTCGTAAATCCTTATGAGTATATGAGATTAGTGGATTGAAGGAAATAACCAGTTTAATAAAATTTGACCATACCAGTTTTGCTGCTTATTTCATGGAGGAAGCTGCTTCCTCCGCAAAGTCGGTGCGGACCAGCACACGGTAATCCGGTTTTTCGGAAAGTTCGCCTGCGTCAGATAAGATGGTAAGCAAAAGGTCGTAACTGTCGGCAGAAAAGATGAGGTCACTTTTCCAGGTATCCTGCTTTTTATAGCGGGAAATGATGGAAGAGAGCGTTTCCGCGTCGGTATCCGGAAACTGTGGAGCGATCACAGCCGCAATCTCTTCCGGGGAATGTGTCGAGACATAGAGCATGCCTTTTTGCAGTGCGTTGGTAAATGCCTGAACCGTATCCTGGTTTCCGTTTAAATAGCTTTTTTTCGCGGAAAACGCGGTGTAAGGGACATAGCCGGAATCCACGCCGAGCGAGGTGACAACATAGCCGGCGCCCTCCCGTTCCAATGCAGTCGCGGATGGCTCGAATTCTACGGTGTAGTCGCCGTTCCCACCGGAAAACGCAGCGGCAGTGGAACCAAAGTCAATGCCCTGGTCGATGACAAGATCCGCCGCGGGATCGATGCCGTTTTGCCGTAACACATACTCAAAGACCATTTCCGGCATCCCACCTTTTCGCCCGCCGAGTACGGTTTTGCCTTTGACGTCATCCCAGGAAAATGTATCAGATGGCGCGCGGGCAACGAGAAAATTTCCGGCGCGCTGTGTCAGCTGCGCAAAATTGACCACAGTATCGGAAGCCCCCTCGCTTGCGGCATAGACCGTCGTTTCCGGGCCCATAAAGCCGATGTCAGCCTCACCCGAGAGCACGGCGGTCATCGTCTTGTCGGCACCGAAACCGGTCACAAGTGAAAGGCCGATGTCTTCCTCTTTGAAATAGCCGTTTTCCATCGAGACATAAAGCGGGGCGTAAAAAACAGAATGGGCGACTTCATTTAGCGTAACGGGTGTGAGCGTGGCATTTTCCCGATGGTTCGCGCATCCGAAAAGACCGATGGAAAAAAGAAACAATGCGGGAAGCAGACAGAAGAAAAATTTTTTTGTCATGAAAAGATCCTTATCGTTTTTTACATTTTATGAGGAAAGAAAAAAAGTGTGAAAGTACCCAAAAAGAGTGTTTACGTTCATGCTTTAATATGATAAAATGAAGAAGAACAGAGCAGAGAGAAATGTTCTGCTTTTTTTCGGGAAAAATAAGGAAAGTGAACATAAGAAAGGAAGAATCATATATGAGTAAAAAAATCAGGACGGAAGCAGTAGATCATCTGTTTGATGCGATCTTGACACTTCAGAATAAAGAAGAATGTTATACGTTTTTTGAAGATGTTTGTACGGTAAACGAACTGCTTTCCCTGTCGCAGCGTTATGAAGTGGCGAGAATGCTGCGGGCGCAGAAGACCTATCTCGATATCGCAGAGAAGACCGGCGCGTCTACGGCTACGATCAGCCGTGTCAACCGTTCTCTTAACTATGGCAATGACGGATATGATATGGTGTTTGCGCGTACAAAAGTGAATGAAGAGGAAGAGAAAGAAGAAAAAGAAGAGAACTGATCACTCAGTTCTCTTTTGCTTTTTCTCTTTCTTTTCTGCTTTTTCCTTTTCTCTCGGATCGTTCTTTGGAAGTTCGTCTATGATCTTTTCGATCATCATTTTTTTCACAAACACATCAAAACTTAACATACAGATAAACGAGAAAGTATGAAGAAATTCTTTTTCATCCTCCGGCGCGTCGGCAAAGGTATCAAAGCTGACGTTAAAGATCCTCGTGATATCCTTGGCGAGATGCGAAACCTCATCGTGTTCCAGGCTGAACACTTCGGAATAGATGTCTTCCAGTCCGAGATCGGAATCCGAAGCAAAATGTTTTTCCGTGATGGGATTTAAAATACGCTGCAGATCGCTGATACTTAAAATGTTCTTAAAATAGTAGATAAAGATCAGCGTCAGAACATGCTCCTTGGTATATTTCTTTTTTACCGGCGGCGGCAGCAGATTGTTCTTGGCGTAATTGTTGATCATGGTTTTTGTTAGCACCTTGTCTTCCGGATAGCGTTTCGCGGAGGCAAGCTGGGAATCCATAAAAGTAGTGACCTGATCCATATATAAGTCTATATTCGGAAGATCTTCCGGTTTTACATAATCAATTCTTGACAAACTGGCTAAAATACTGTTCAAGAAATCTTTTGTGTCGATTGTCATAATTTTCACCTCGTGTTCTATTATATAGTATTAAAAACCATATGACAAGACATAAATATTTGGTTTGACAAAAAAACCACTGCATGATAGGGTTATCTGAGAAATAAATTGCAGCAGGAAAGGGAACGGAAAAGATGTACGAAGGGATGAATGAAAAACAGCAGGAAGCGGTGCTGCACACGGAGGGCCCGCTTTTAATACTTGCCGGCGCGGGCAGTGGAAAGACGAGGGTGCTGACACACCGCACGGCGTATCTGATCGAGGAAAAGGGGGTAAACCCTTACAATATCATGGCGATCACCTTCACGAATAAGGCTGCGGGAGAGATGCGCGAGCGTATTGACGAGATGGTCGGATACGGATCGGAGAGTATCTGGGTTTCTACCTTCCATTCAACCTGTGTCCGCATTCTCCGCCGTTTTATCGACCACATCGGATTTTCCACGAATTTTACCATCTACGATGCGGACGATCAGAAGACGTTGATGAAAGACATCTGCAAGCGGCTTCAGATCGATACAAAGATCTATAAAGAACGCATGTTTTTGAATGTGATCTCCCATGCGAAGGACGAACTGATCGATCCGATCACGTTTTCCCTTCAGGCGCAGGGCGATTACACAAAACAGCGGCAGGCGACCGTTTATCAGGAGTACCAGGCGGCACTGCGGAGCAACAATGCCCTGGATTTTGATGATCTGATCGTAAAGACCGTGGAGCTCTTTAAAACGGATGCGGAAGTGCTTGACTACTATAATGAAAAGTTCCGCTACATTATGGTGGATGAGTATCAGGATACGAATACGGCGCAGTTTGAGCTGATCCGTCTGCTGGCGCGCAAATACCACAATCTTTGCGTGGTGGGTGATGACGATCAGTCCATCTACAAATTCCGTGGCGCGAACATACATAACATCTTAAACTTTGAGAAGGAATTTCCGGATGCGGCGGTGATCAAGCTGGAGCAGAATTACCGTTCCACTTCAAATATCTTAAACGCGGCAAACGGCGTGATCAGAAACAACGTCGGGCGGAAAGAAAAAGTGCTCTGGACCGAGAACCCGGTCGGCGACAAGATCGATTTCCATCAGTTTGATACCGCATACGAGGAGGCGGACTATATCGCAATGGATATCGCAAAAAAAGTGCGCACCGGAAAATACCGTTATCGCGACTGCGCGGTACTCTACCGTACCAATGCACAGTCCCGTCTGTTCGAGGAACGGTTTATCGTATCCAACATTCCGTACAAGATCGTGGGCGGCGTAAACTTCTATGCGAGAAAAGAGATCAAGGATCTGCTCGCTTACTTAAAGACGATCGATAACGCGCAGGATGATCTGGCAGTCCGCCGTATCATCAACGTGCCAAAGAGAGGGATCGGCGCGACCACACTGACCCGTGTGCAGGATTTCGCCTACGAAAAAGAGATCAGCTTTTATACCGCGTTAAAGATGGCGGATGACATACCGTCGCTTGGACGAAGCGCAGCAAAGATCAAACCGTTTGTGACATTCATCCAGGCAATGCGCTCGAAGCTGGAATACTTTACCGTATCCCAGATCCTGCAGGATATCATAGAGGAGACCGGCTATGTGCGTGAGCTGGAAGCGGAAGATACGGACGAGGCAAAGGCGCGTATCGAAAATATCGATGAACTTTTAACCAAGGTCGTTACCTATGAACAGAGCGAGGAAAATCCGACGTTGAGCGGATTTTTGGAGGAAGTGGCTCTGGTAGCGGATATCGATTCTCTGGATGAGGACAGCGATTATGTGGTCTTAATGACACTCCACAGCGCAAAAGGCCTGGAATTTCCACAGGTCTACCTTGCCGGTATGGAAGATGGGCTGTTTCCGAGCTATATGTCGATCGCGTCCGACAATCCGACCGAGGAGATCGAGGAAGAGAGAAGACTGTGCTACGTCGGGATCACAAGGGCAAAAGAAAATCTGGCGGTTACCTGTGCACGCTCGCGGATGATCCGTGGAGAAACGCAGTATAACAGGGTGTCCCGTTTTGTAAAAGAGATTCCGTCTGAGCTTTTGGCGGGAACGGTTGCGCCGGAGAAAAAAAATCAGGAAGAAGAACAAAACAGCCGCAGGGCGGAGTTCGCGAAGGCAAAGAGCGCGTTCCGCGCAAAACCGATGGCATTGCAGCAGCAGTCCGCACCGTCGCGCGCGTTCGCGAGTGCGTCAACCGGAAAGATCACGCTGGATTACCAGGTGGGAGATACGGTAAAACACATGAAATTCGGAGAGGGCGTCGTGACACAGATCGTGGAAGGCGGCAGGGATTATGAGGTGACCGTTGACTTTCAGACTGCGGGTGTAAAGAAAATGTTTGCTGCATTTGCAAAATTAAAGAAGATATAAAAAAAATATGAAATCTGTAATTTTTTATAGGCGTAGTGGAAAAGATATGTTATAATTACTGTATCAAATATAGTAACAAAATCAGATAGAGATTACGAATAAAGGAGCGGGAACTATGAACAAGATGGACGAATTAAAAGAGTTGTTAAATGCAAATGTTGTAAAAGTAAACGAGCTTCTGAATAAAAAAGAAGCAGAAGAGGAAAAGAAAAAATCCAAAGTACTCTGCGTCTTTGCAGTGATCGGTGTGATCGCGGTCATCGCGGCAGCAGCTTATGGAATCTACCGTTTCTTTGCACCGGATTATCTGGATGATTTTGAAGATGATTTCGATGACCTGGATGATGACGATTTCTTTGACGATGATGATGATGTGTCAGAGGATGAGATGACAGAGGACTAATCCGATCTGGAAAGACAGAGTATAAATGGCACCAGGAGTGTTTTCCTGGTGCCGTTTTTTGGGAGATAAGATGAAAAATAAAGCAGAAAAAAAACATACTGCGGGTGGCTATTTCAGCGAGCGGGATATTAAGTGGGATAAACTGGACAATACGGCAAATCTCTTCCCGGTCATCGCAGGAGAGGATATGACGAACGTCTATCGGATCAGTGTCACGTTAAAAGAGGAGATCAATCCGCAGAAATTACAGGAAGCGCTTGATATTATCCTGCCGAAATTCGGCGGTTTTAATGTCCGGCTGCGCCAGGGGGTATTTTGGTATTATTTTGAGGAGAACGGCAAACGCGCGCCGAAGGTGCGCAAGGAAGATGATTATCCCTGCCGTTTCATCGTTCAGAATAAAAACCGCAGCTATATGTTCCGGGTTACTTATTATGATAACCGCATCAATCTCGAGGTATTCCATGTGCTGACGGACGGGATGGGCGGGATCAATTTTATCAAAGAACTGACATATCAGTATCTGAGACTGGCGCATCCGGAGTTGAAAGCGCGTGTCGGGGATTCGTTAAGCAGTGAGACTTCCTTAAACCGGGAAGACAGCTTTTTAAAGAATTACAAAAAGAGCCATGCGAAGGGCTATAAGAGCGAGCGGGCGCATCTGATCAAAGGGGAAAAATTAAAAAAAGGCGAATTTGGTGTCATGCACGGATTTATGAGCGTTTCCCAGTTAAAAGAGGCGGCGCACCGGTATGGCGTGAGCATCAATGAGTTTTTGGTCGCTGCGACCGCCTACAGCATTTACATGGAGGATATGCACGGAGTGCCGGGAAAACGGCCGATCCGTGTGGCAGTGCCGGTCAATCTGCGCCCGTATTTTAATTCCGTCACGACGAAGAATTTCTTTGTCATGGTGTCGGCAGAGTTTGCTCCGGAAAAAGAATCCTATACGTTTCCGGAGGTGCTTGAGATCGTAAAGGCAAGTCTGCGCGGGCAGATCAATAAGGAGCATTTAGAGGAACTGTTTTCCTATAACGTATCCAATGAAAAGCATCTGATCGCGCGGGCGGTTCCGCTGGTACTTAAAAATATCGCCATGCGTTATGTATACACGATATCCGCACTGGCAAACACGATCACCGTTTCCAACATCGGAAATCTGTCGGTGAAGGAGGAGTATGAGCCGTATATAGAGGGATTTCAGGCATTCATTTCCGTTTCCAAGGGACAATACTTAAAAGGGACGATCTGCTCCTACAAGGATACGTTGGTGTATACCTTCAGTTCCGTCCTGCGGGATGTTTCCGTACAGCGTGGATTTTTCCGGCTGTTACAGCAGGAAGGGATCGATATTGTCATAGAAAGTAACGGGGTGTATTATGGCTAGATGTAATCAGTGCAAAGTAGAAATAAGGGATAATGTTTCCGTCTGTCCGCTGTGCGGCTGTGTCTTAGATGATGTGACGGAGCAGAAAAACCGCTATCCGAACATCAGGCACAAAGACCGTAAGATCGATCTGGTGACGAGGATCTATCTGTTTGCGGCGCTTCTGGTGGAGGCATTGCTTGTATATTTGAATTTTACGAATTTTCATGGTATTTACTGGTCGGCGATCACGGGAGGCGCGTTCGCGTATGCCTATCTTACGATGCGCTTCGCGATCCTGCATAATGCGGGCTACAAGGCAAAGATGATCATACAGACGATCTTCGGGGTACTCCTTTTGATCCTGATCGACTGGGCACTCGGCTACAACGGCTGGTCGTTTAATTATGTGCTGCCATCCGGGATCATTCTGCTCGATGTCGCGATCGTGGTACTCATGATCGTAAACAGCAGGAACTGGCAGAGCTATATTTTATTTCAGCTCGTCATGATCGTACTCAGTCTGCTGCCGTTTCTGTTTTATGAATTAGGCATTCTGACGGAACCGTTCGTCAGCCTGATCGCACTTGCGGCATCGGTATTTTTATTTGTCGGGACACTGATCATAGGCGGAAGAAGAGCATCTGCGGAATTAAAAAGAAGATTTCATGTGAGGTAAATAGATGGAATCCAGTATACAGGGAAAAATGATCCGTGAGCTGATCGCGCATTTCTCATCGGATCTGCTCATTGGAAAAAAGATAAAAAATGGAGACCTGCGGAAAAAGCTCGTGAACGTGGAGCCGCGATGGCGCTGCCCGGAAGGTTTTTCGTGGACGGAAATACAAATGAAAGATTTTACGATGGACTGGCTGGTACCGGAGGAAAATAACCGTGAGAAAGTGGTGCTGCAGCTTCACGGGGGCGGCTATATCGCGGGAATGCGGAATGCTTACCGGACGTTTGGCGTGGTATATTCCGAGCTTGGCGGAAATATCAGTGTGCTTACGCCGGATTACCGTGTTGCGCCGGAGCATCCGTTTCCGGCGGCGTTAGAAGATGCGCTTGCCGCGTTTGACTGGCTGCTCGCCCAGGGATATGCGGAGAAAGATATTATCCTGGCGGGTGACTCGGCAGGCGGAGGGCTGGTCATGTCCCTCTGCTTTTTACTGCGCCAGCGGAAGCGTAAGCTGCCGTGCGGGATTGTTGCGATGTCTCCGTGGACAGACCTGACGCAGAGCGGAGATTCCTATGTCATAAATTTTGAGCGGGATCCGCTGTTTGGAAAGACGAAGGACAGTATGATCTATAATAAAGATTATATTGGGGATGCGGATCCGAAGAATCCTTATATCTCGCCGTTGTTCGGGAAATTTCACGATTTCCCGCCGATGCTGATTCAGGTCGGATCGTATGAAATGCTGCTCAGTGATGCAGTCGATGTTGCAAACAAAGCAAAAAAAGCGGGCGTAAAAGTACGCCTCGCCGTATATGAAGGAATGTTCCATGTGTTCCAGATGGGACTTCGGATGATGCCGGAGTCCAAAAAAGCCTGGCATGAGGTGGAAGAATTCCTGACCATATTACGGCGGGGCGAAGCTTAGACAAACCTGCAAATTTAGTTTAAGGGCTTACTGTTGGACAGATGTGAAACATTCATGTACATAGGAAGCCCGTTTTTATATGTGACCGGAACTTCTCCCTGGATCAGCGGACGCAGATAGTCCAGTAAAGGTTCTCTGATGTCGTTTCCGGCTTCGGAGATCCACTCGGTCGGAACGGATTTCGCTTCGTTTGCGATCGATTCGATCCGGGCGTGGCCGTAGGATACCTGATACGGGGTATTGGACGTACGTTTCAGTGTGACCATGGAAGCGGTGAGCCCTTCCTCGGCACAGGCAACTGCCTTTTCTCCGAGCAGGAAAGATTCATCGAGGTCAGTCTTGGAAGAAAGGTGGGAAGCGCAGCGCTGTAACACATTTACTTCGACAGAACGCACCTTGACATGGATGTTTTCCTTGATCATATATTCCAGACATTTTCCGGCACCGCTTAACTGGCTGTGGCCGAAGGTGTCTGTGGAACTTTCCGATGCACTGATATAATTGCCGTCGGCGTCATGGATGCCCTCCGAGATCGCGACAATGACATTGTTTGTGGTCTCAAGCAGTTCTTTTACATCGCGAAGGAAAGCGTCCTTGTCGAAAGCCACTTCCGGCAGGTAGATCAAGTGCGGAGCAGTGGAATATTCATTTCTCGCAAGCGCGGACGCAGCGGTGAGCCAGCCGGCATCCCGTCCCATGATCTCAACGATCGTGACACTTTTTACCGCATAGATAAAGGTGTCGTGCGCGATCTCGAGAATAGAGGAGGCGATGTATTTTGCGGCGGAACCAAATCCCGGGGTATGGTCGGTTTCCATCAGGTCGTTGTCAATGGTTTTTGGAATGCCGATGATACGGATATCACTTCCGATTTTTTTTGCGTAATTTGATAATTTTAAAACAGTATCCATGGAATCGTTGCCGCCGATATAGAAAAAGGCTTTGATATTTAACGCCTCGAACTGCTGAAAAATATAAATATAGGCGGAATCGTCATCCAGAAAATCCGGCAGTTTGAAACGGCAGGAGCCAAGATACATAGCCGGTGTATGGGTCAGCGTAGAAAGCGCATCCGGCTGCTTTTTGACAAGCTCGCTGAGATTCATGATATTATCATGTAAAATACCGAGAATCCCATTGATGGAACCGTATACGGTATCATATTGACCGGATTTTGTAACCCCGCTTATCACGCCGGCAAGACTTGCGTTGATCGCAACGGTCGGGCCGCCGGACTGGGCTACCATGCAATTTCTTTCATGCTGCATTGTACTCATAAAAAACTCCTTTGGATAAAAATCATATTGTAAAGATACGTTTCCTATGATATAAGATAAAAAAGAAAATGGCAAGACTGCGACAGAAAAAAATGAGGAAAGGATCGTGAAAAACATGGCATGTGACCTGTGTCCGAGGGCATGTAAGGTGGACAGAAGCGCGGGCGAACGCGGCATATGTGGAGAAACGGATCGCGTAAAAGTGGCGCGGGCGGCGCTTCATATGTGGGAAGAACCCTGTATCTCCGGGAAGGCGGGATCAGGCGCGGTCTTTTTTTGCGGCTGCGCGCTGCACTGTGTATTCTGTCAGAACGGAAACATCGCGAACGGAACGGTGGGAAAAGAGATCACCGAAGAACGGCTGGCGGAGATCTTTTTGGAATTGCAGGAAAAAAAGGCAAACAACATCAATCTCGTAACGGCAGGACAGTTTGCGCCACAGGTTGTGCGGGCGCTCCGGCGGGCAAAAGACGGGGGACTTGGCATACCGGTTGTGTATAATACGAGCAGTTATGAGAATGTGGATACGATAAAAAGATTCGAAGGACTTGTGGATATCTATCTGCCGGATCTGAAATATGTGGATGAAAAGCTGAGCGCGAAATATTCCCATGCGCCGGATTACTTTGTGACGGCGCAGGTGGCGATCCGGGAGATGGTGCGTCAGACCGGAAAACCGGAATTTGCGGTAAGCGGCGAGCAGAGACACATTTTTGCCGAAGAATATAATGACCGCTGCGATGAAGACGCGGAGATCCTGATGAAAAAAGGTGTGATCGTAAGACATCTCCTTTTGCCCGGATGCGCGGATGACTCCAGACGGGTGATCGCATACCTGCTTGACACTTACGGGGAAGAGATCTACATCAGTATCATGAACCAGTTCACGCCGCTTAAAGGGCTTTCCTCTTTCCCGGAATTAAACCGGAAGATCTCAGACGAAGAATATGAGCAGATCATTGATTTCGCGATAGAGCGCGGGATCTCGAATGCTTTTATACAGGAGGGCGGAACGGCGGAAGAGAGTTTTATCCCGCAATTTGATCTTGAAGGTGTATAAAAAAATCTGGACATATCGCAGAAGCAGTATTATATTAGTTACTATATGGGCATTTAAAGTGGAGGATAGAGAAGATGATTAAGGTAGTAAAATTTGGTGGAAGCTCTCTGGCAAGCGCGACACAGTTCGCAAAGGTCGGAAACATCATCCGGGCAGATGAAAACCGCAGATATGTGGTACCGAGTGCGCCGGGAAAAAGAAACGCGAAGGATACAAAAGTAACGGATATGCTTTATCAGTGCTATGCATTAGCTGAGGCAGAGGAAGATTTCCGTATTCCGTTAAAAAAGATCAAGGAAAGATATGATTCGATCATTAACGGACTTTCTTTGAAGACATCCCTGGATGAACAGTTCAAGACGATTGAAGAGAACTTTAAAAACAAAGCAGGAAAAGATTATGCCGCATCCCGTGGAGAATATTTAAACGGTATCGTCATGGCAGACTACCTGGGCTATGAGTTTATTGATGCAGCAGAAGTCATCTTCTTTGATGAAAATGGCAATTTTATGGCGGACAAGACAGATGAAGTGCTGTCTGCGCGCCTCAAAAAAGTAGAACGTGCGGTGATCCCGGGATTTTACGGGGCAACTGAGGACGGAAAAGTAGTTACGTTCTCCCGTGGCGGTTCTGATATTACAGGTTCGATTGTCGCAAAGGCAGTAGATGCGGATCTGTATGAAAACTGGACCGATGTATCGGGTGTGCTTGTAGCAGATCCGCGTATTATCGACAATCCGAAAACAATCAAGGTCATTACTTACCGTGAGCTGAGAGAGCTTTCCTACATGGGAGCGTCCGTACTGCATGAAGACGCGATCTTCCCGGTAAGAAAAGCGGGTATTCCGATCAATATCCGCAATACCAACGCACCGGAAGACGACGGTACACTTATCGTAGAGAGCACCTGCCGTCAGCCGGAATATACGATCACCGGTGTGGCTGGTAAAAAAGGTTTTGTAGCGATCAATGTGGACAAGGACATGATGAACTCCGAGATCGGTTTCTGCCGCAAAGTGCTTCAGGCATTTGAGGAGAGCGGAATCTCGATCGAACATATGCCGTCCGGTATTGATACTATGACCGTTTTTGTACATCAGGAAGAATTTGAAGGCAAGGAACAGGAGGTTCTTTCCACGATCCATAAGCTTGCAGAGCCGGATGTCATCGACCTTGAGCCGGGTCTTGCGCTGATCGCGGTCGTAGGACGTGGTATGCGTTCCACCAGAGGAACAGCCGGAAGAATCTTCTCCGCGCTTGCGCATGTGAACGTCAATGTAAAGATGATCGATCAGGGTTCCAGTGAGCTTAATATCATCATCGGTGTAAAGAACAGCGATTTTGAGACTGCGTTAAAAGCAATTTATGACATCTTTGTAGTAACACAGTTATAAAAAATAATCGAAGCGAATATCAAAAAGAGCGTCAGGTCTGATGCATCCCGTTTTTTCGGGAGCACCAGGCAGGGCGCTCTTTTTGCAGTGGTGATAAGGCAAATGGATGCACAAAGCGCATTCCGTCCCCGTGATGACGAGTGTTTCCGCCCTTAAAAAAATAATTTGACAATAAATCGAACTTATAGTACGATAAACGAAACGATAGTGCGAAAAAGGGAGAGAAGAAAATGCCAGGAAAGAAAAAAGAATCGTTGACAAGATTCAACCGGGAAAATATCATACAGTCCGCCAGAGCTCTGTTTGAGAGCAGGGGCATAGAAAAGACAGCGGTAGATGACATCGCAAAAGAGGCGGACTGCAGCAAGTCAACCCTGTATGTTTATTTTAAGAGTAAGGAGGAGATTTTGCAGACGATCCTGTTAGAGCAGATGGAGCAGCTTCTTTCTCTTTTAAAGGAAAATATTGAAAAGGAAGGGAAATTCCGGGACAATTATCATGCGGTCTGCAAAGCGATGGCAGATTACGAGAAAAAGTATCCGATCTACTTTTCCTGCATGTTAGAAAAGATCGAACTGCCCGAAGGGCAGGAAAAACCGGATGCGCCGGATGTCCGGTGGCAGATCTATGAGACAGGGGAGGCGCTGAACGAGGAAGTGATCGTTCTGTTAAAAAAAGGAGAACAGGAAAGCGTGCTGAAAAAAGGAATGGATCCGGTTCTTACCGCAATGTTTTTCTGGTCGGGGATCAGTGAGATCATACGCTTCTCCGGACAGAAAGAGCAGTATTTGAAACGACGGATGAACATGAGCCGGGAGGCTTATATGGATTACGCGTTTTCGCTGCTGTTAGAATCGATTTTGGCATAGAGAGGAAAAGGAGAGAAAAAATGAGATCATGGAAAAATAAGATCGCGGCGGTAATTCTTCTGGTGGCAGTCAGTGGCGGCGTAACGTATTATGCCAGCTTCCTGTCCTACAAAAACACAGTAGATAACATAGAGATCACAGATATGACGGCAGAGGGAGTTTCGGACGGAACCTATGAGGGGGAAAGCGATGCCGGATTTGTCCGTGCGCGTGTAAAGGTTACGGTAAAAGAGGAAAAAATCGTGGATATCGTATTGGTAGAGCACAAAAATGGCCGGGGAAAAAGGGCAGAAAAAGTAGTGGATGAGGTTTTGACGGAGCAGACAACGGATGTTGAAACGGTGAGCGGGGCCACCAATTCCAGCCTGGTGATCTTACAGGCAATCGAGCGGGCGCTTGAGAAGGGAGCGGACAGTGGGACAGAAGCATAAAAATGAGAGAGAAAAGACCGACTGGGGCGTGCTTTATTTCAGTGGAACCGGAAATACCAGATACTGCGTGTCGCTTCTGTCGGACAGCCTGGGGAGGAAGGAGATACCCTGTCCGATAGAGAAAAAGGAAGCGGTAGAAGTGCTCCGTTCCCACGAAGCGCTGATCCTTGCCTATCCGATCCAATACAGCAATCTGCCGGATATTGTCCGTGTTTTTATCGAACAAAACCGTGAATGCTGGCGTGGAAAACAGGTATTTCTCATGGCGACCATGGGTTTATTTTCCGGAGACGGAACAGGTGTGGCGGCACGTCTGCTGAAAAAATACGGCGCGGTGGTCACAGGAGGCGTACATATCCGGATGCCTGATTCTGTCGCGGACGTAAAGACGCTGATCAAACCCGAGAAAGAAAACAGACAGATCGTCGCGGCGGCAGGAGAAAAGGTGCGGCGGACGGCGGAGAGGATCAAACAGGGAAAAATGCCGAGGCAGGGACTTGGAGTTTTTTCCCACCTGCTCGGACTGTTCGGACAGCGGCTGTATTTTTGGAATGCGGCACAAAAATATAAAAACGCGCTTAAGATCGATACGAAAAAATGCATGGGCTGCGGGCAGTGCGCGGCATGTTGTCCGAGGGAAAATCTTTTTATGAACGGGAAGATCCCGCATCAGAAAGGAAACTGTACGATGTGCTATCGGTGTATCAGTGCCTGCCCCGCACAGGCGATCACCCTGATCGGCAAAGAAGTGGTGGAACAGATATGCATTGAAAAATTTCTCTGACCGGAGAAAATGCAGCTTTAAGCGGAATGCCAATTTACATAACATATGTACCACATATGGAACACGTTTTCCTTTACACTTGATCTATCACAAAGTCAGGTGGAAAGGGAGCGTGTTTTTTTATGGAAGAAAAGAGAAAGCCGATCATTGCCGTAGATTTTGACGGGACACTCTGTGCGGACTGCTATCCGGGGATTGGAGCACCCAACCGGGGGCTGATCCGGTGGCTGGCCGGGGAAAAAGAAAACGGGAGCAGGCTGATCCTCTGGACCTGCCGCTGCGGCGAGCTGCTCTTGGAAGCGGTGCTGTGGTGCGGAAGACAAGGGCTGGCTTTTGACGCGGTCAATGATAATTTAGATGAAATCAAAATGCGCTACGGAAGCAATGCGCGGAAAATATTTGCGGATATCTATATCGATGACCGCGCCTGTGTGCCGGAAGCGGCGCTGGCATGGCAGCAGGGAAAACAGGCGGATGGGTGAGCCTGGATTTATCGACAGATTAAGGTTGACTGGTTATGCATTATTTCCTATAATAAGACTAACTGTAGGCGGATGGAAAATGACTGCCCGCGGATATACGAAAGCCATAGATATGGCGCAGGAGCGTAGGAGATAAGATGAAGCACATAAAGAAAATAGTAATCATAATGATGGCGGGAACGATACTTTGCAGTGGACAGCCGGTGACGGTGCATGCGACAGCAGTGACATCGGAGAATGGACAGGCAGCGGCATCCGATGATAATTCCCTCTCCTCCCTGTCTTTGTCGGAAGGACAGATCTCACCGGCATTACAGGCGGGAGTAACAAAATATACAGCAACCGTACCAAACGATGTGACAGAAGTAGAAGTGTCGGCACGGACGACGAATGCGAAAGCATCGATCACTTCGATCAGCGGGAATACCAATCTTTCTGAGGGTGAGAATCTGATCAGTATCGTGGTGACAGCGGAGAACGGGTCAGCGGCGACCTATAAGATCACAGTGACCAGAGAAACTGCCAATGCGGCAGGCGTGGCGGGCGGAGATCTTGACGGAACCGGTACCGGGGATGAAACAGACGTGGTACCGATCGCGGAAACAGAAGAGTCCGTGCCGGTAGCGGATGGCACAGATTCGTCGGATGAGCAGATGGAGTCTGACAGTACACCTGCGGAACAGTATGAGGCGTTGAAAGAAAAATATGACAGTCTGCATGACAAATATGAGGAGTTAAAAAAGCATGATCAGAGCAAAATCTATGGGTTGACGGGAGCGTGTGTCGCACTTGCGGTCATCTGTCTGATCCTGTTTTGGCGCAGAAGAAAAGATCAGGAAGAGGATGATCTCTTCGATGATGATGACTACGAAGAGAATGGATATGAAGAAGATGATTATGCAGAAGATGGCTACGACGAGGATTACGGGGAAGACTATGAGGAGGACTACGAAGAAGCCGAAGATCGTGGAAATGAGCCGGAAGAGACAGATGAAATAGAAAATGAAGAAGATTACGGCGAAGAAGATGCAGACGACGATGCAGAAGCGGATGATGACGATTACGAAGACGACGAGGACTACGACGTAGAGGAAGACTACGAAGAAGACTATGACGAAGACGAGGCATATGAGGACGAGGTAGATTACGAAGAGGACGAACCGGAAGAAGATTATGACACGGCTTATGATGAAGAGTTTGAACAGGAGGAACCGGAAACAAGAAAAAGAGAGCGTTCTTCCAGAAAAAAACACGGCAGAAGAGAAAGTACGGAGGATAAACTGGAAGTTATTGATTTCAATGACTTATAGGAAGAAAAGATATGGTTCTGGAAATAGATTTTGAAAGCGATGAGGCTTTTTATATGCAGCTGCGCAATCAGGTGATCATGGGAATTGCAACCAGACAGCTGCATGAGGGAGATACGCTTCCGTCGGTGCGGCAGCTCGCGGATACGGTCGGGATCAATATGCATACGGTAAATAAAGCGTACAGCATGCTGCGTGAGGAGGGATTTCTGACGCTGAGTAAACGTACCGGCGCGGTGATCGCACTGGATGCAGACCGGATCCGGGCACTTGAGGAGACCGGGGAGGCGCTGCGGATGGTGCTTGCGAGAGCCAGGTGTAAAAATATTTCAAGACAGGAAATCCATGATCTGATAGATGAAATTTACGACAATTTTTATTAATGGAGGATGACTTATGCAAAAGCCATATACAAAAAAAGCAAAAAAGGCAATGGATCTTGCTGCGAAAACATCAAAAGTCATGCACCATAACTATATTGGAACGGAACATATTCTGGTCGGGCTGCTGCGGGAGCGGACTGGTGTTGCCGCAAAAGTATTATTGGATGCAGGAATAGAGGAGGAAAAGCTGACGGAACTGATCGAGGATCTGATCGCACCGTCAGCTTCTGTCGCGGTGTTAGACCCGGACGGATATTCCCCGAGAACAGAAAAAGTTTTAGAAAACGCGGATAAAGAAGCCGAGCGTTTTCATTGCAGGGAAGTTGGGACGGAACACCTCCTGATCGCACTGATCAAGGAGACGGACTGCGCGGCGGTGCGTCTTCTCAATACACTGGGGGTAAATCTGTCCAAGCTGTTTGTTGAGATACTGATCGCAATGGGAGAAGATCCGAATCAGTACAAAGAGGAACTTCAGGGAACGAAGAACGGAAAACGTGCCAATGCGGAACTGACACCGACACTGGATCAGTATTCCCGCGATCTTACCCGTATGGCGGCAAATGGAGAACTGGATCCTGTAATAGGCAGAGAAAAAGAGATCGACCGTGTGATCCAGATACTGAGCCGCAGAGGAAAAAACAATCCGTGTCTGATCGGGGAACCGGGTGTCGGAAAAACCGCGATCGCAGAAGGACTGGCAGAGCGCATCGCGTCCGGGCTGGTGCCAGAGACGGTTGCCGGAAAACGCGTGGTGACCTTAGATCTCTCCGGAATGGTAGCGGGATCAAAATACCGTGGAGAGTTTGAGGAACGGATCAAGCGCGTGATCCGCGAGGTGATCCTGGCGGGCAATATCCTGCTCTTTTTAGATGAACTGCATACGATCATTGGAGCCGGAGGAGCGGAAGGCGCGATCGACGCGTCTAATATTTTAAAACCGTCTCTTGCACGCGGAGAGATCCAGCTGATCGGTGCGACCACGATCGAAGAATACCGCAAATACATTGAAAAAGACGCAGCACTGGAGCGCCGTTTCCAGCCGGTCAATATTGAGGAACCTTCTGCGGAGCAGGCCGTTCGGATCTTAAAAGGACTGCGCCCGCAGTATGAGGCACATCATCATGTTACGATCACAGATGAGGGCATTGCGGCGGCAGTAACGCTATCCACACGCTATATCAATGACCGTTTCCTGCCGGATAAGGCGATCGATCTTATGGATGAAGCGGCAGCGCGGGTGCGTCTGACCGGATTTAAGACACCGGAGCAGATTTCCGGTTATGAGACAAAGATCCGGTCATTGGAACAGGAACTGGAACAGGCACTGATTCGCCAGGAATTTGAACACGCGTCAGAGATCAAGTGTGAAAAAGAAGAGTTAGAAAAAAAATACGAAAAAGCAGTAAAGAAATATCATAAAGATGCCAATCGAAAGCAGCTTACCGTTGGAGAAAACCAGATTGCGGCAGTTGTGGCAGAGTGGACAAAAATTCCGGTGAGCAAGCTGACAGAAGATGAGGCAGCCCGCCTGAAAAAACTGGAAAAAACACTCCACAAACGCGTGGTGGGACAGGAAGAAGCCGTGAGCGCGGTCGCACGGGCAGTGCGGCGGGGACGTGTCGGCTTAAAGGATGCGGGCAGACCGATCGGATCTTTCCTGTTTTTAGGCCCGACAGGCGTCGGAAAAACAGAGATATCCAAGGCACTGGCGGAAGCTATGTTTGGCGACGAGAGCGCGATGATCCGCGTTGATATGTCCGAATATATGGAAAAGCACAGTGTCTCCAAAATGATCGGCTCACCGCCTGGATATGTGGGATATGAAGAGGGTGGACAGCTCAGTGAAAAAGTGCGCAGAAATCCGTATTCTGTCATTCTCTTTGATGAGATCGAAAAGGCGCATCCGGATGTATTTAACGTACTGCTCCAGGTGCTCGATGACGGCCATATTACCGATGCGCAGGGCAGAAAAGTAGACTTTAAAAATACGATCATCATCATGACATCCAATGCGGGTGCGCAGTCGATCGTGGAGCCGAAAAATCTCGGGTTTGCATCGGCGGAGAGTGAAAAACATACCTACGAGCGCATGAAAAACGGCGTGATGGAAGAGGTAAAACGGATCTTTAAGCCGGAATTTTTAAACCGTATTGATGATATCATCGTGTTCCGTACGCTGAATAAGGATGACATGAAACAGATCGTCACATTAATGACAAGGTCACTGGTGAAACGCTGCAAGGAACAGATGGATATTACATTAAATATCCGCGATTCCGTGAAAAAATATATCGTGGAAAAAGCATATGATCCGAAGTACGGGGCACGTCCGCTCCGGCGCATGATCCAGACCAAGATCGAGGATACACTGGCAGAGGAGATACTGTCCGGAAATATCAAAGGCGGAGACGTGGTGGATGCAGGAATACGCAAAGATGAGGTGCATTTTACCGTAAAAAATTAATAGTAATTTTATAGAAATTAGCTGGAAAAATAGCTACCGGTATTATATAATATAGCACAGAACAAAAAGTTCTGGTGTGGTGGAGAGAGCCGCACATACTGACAGGAGGATAAAGAAATGGCTGTAATTAAAGAGCTGATCCGTACAGAGGCAAACGGAACGATAAGTTTTGGAGATTATTCCTTGGATGCAAAGGCAAAACTGGACAATTTTGAACATGACGGAGATTTATATAAAGTAAAGACGTTCCGTGAGATCACCAAGCTGGAACGCAATGGAATGTTTGTTTATGAATCTGTACCGGGAACTGCTGTGACAGAGCTTTCTGTGACAGAAGACGGAATGACATTTCAGGTAGAGGGCACTGAAGACGCAGAGATTACCCTTGGGCTGGAAGAAGAAAAAGATTATCAGGTTTCCGTGGAAGGAGTTTCGGCAGGTCAGATGAAGACAAATCTGGGTGGCAAACTGACCATCAGTGTAGAACTCGATCCGGAAAAACCGGTAAAAGTAGCGGTAGTCCGTGCATAAGCGGTTGCGGGACCCGCAGTGATAAAATTAAAAAAGACAGAGAGCGCATGGAAGAAAGCGACAGACTTCTGATGCGCTCTTTTTTCATGTTACAGGGCAGATACAAAGTGAGGAGGAGTCAGATGGCAAAAGGAAAAACATCCGTATTTTTCTGCCAGGAATGCGGATATGAATCGGCAAAATGGATGGGGCAATGCCCGGGGTGTCATGCATGGAATACCTTCGTGGAAGAAAAAGTGGAAAAAAGCTCGCCGGCAAGAAAGCGTGCGGCAAATGAAGTGACCGTGTCCACGCTTTCGCAGATCGAGACCCGGGAAGAGATGCGCATTACCACAGACATTGAGGAACTGGACCGAGTGCTTGGAGGCGGCATTGTAAAAGGCTCGCTGGTTCTGGTTGGCGGAGACCCGGGGATCGGAAAATCAACCCTGCTTTTGCAGGTGTGCAAAAATCTTTCCAGACAGCGTAAGCGGGTACTCTATATATCGGGAGAGGAGTCGCTGCAGCAGATCAAGATCCGTGCGGAACGCATCGGGGAATTTTCGGAAAGCCTGTCTTTGCTCTGCGAGACAAATCTGGATACGATCCATGAGATCATAAAAAAAGAAAAGCCGGAGATCGTGGTCATAGATTCCATACAGACCATGTATAACGAGACCGTATCCTCTGCACCGGGGAGCGTCTCCCAGGTGCGCGAATCCACGGGGACACTGATGCAGATTGCAAAGGGGATGGACATAGCGATATTTATTGTAGGACATGTGACAAAAGAGGGCGTTGTTGCAGGACCGCGCGTGCTGGAACATATGGTAGATACGGTGCTTTATTTCGAGGGAGACAGGCATGCTTCCTATCGTATCCTGCGTGGCGTAAAAAACCGTTTCGGTTCCACGAATGAGATCGGTGTATTCGAAATGCGCCAGGATGGTCTGCACGAGGTGGAAAATCCATCCGAGTATATGTTAAACGGAAGACCGAAGGACGCCTCCGGATCTGTGGTGGCATGCTCGATGGAGGGGACGCGTCCGATCCTGATCGAGGTACAGGCACTGGTGTGCCACAGCAATTTGGGAATTCCGCGGAGAACAGCGGCGGGCACAGATTATAACCGAGTCAATCTGCTGATGGCGGTGCTGGAAAAACGGGTGGGCTTGCAGATGTCCGCCTGTGATGCCTATGTCAATATTGCAGGCGGGATCCGGATGAACGAGCCGGCTATCGACCTTGGCATCGTACTGGCACTGGTATCCAGCTACAAAGAAATCGCTATTGACGACAAAACTATATGTTTTGGAGAGGTAGGCTTAAGTGGGGAAGTGCGTGCGGTCAGCATGGCGGAACAGCGTGTGGCGGAAGCAAAAAAGCTGGGCTTTACCAGATGTATTCTGCCAAAAGTGTCTTTGCAGAATATGCAGCCGGTGGAAGGCATCCGGTTAGAGGGCGTGGAGAGCGTAAAAGATGCGCTCCGGCTGGTATCCAAGTAAAAGTGCAAGTTGAGTGAACAATTCAAACAATTTGAATAAAACGGAGATAAAAACTTTTTTTAAAAAAGATGTAGAAATGTGGTTGACAGGGCAGACATAAGATGGTAGTATATACAAGCTGACCGTGAGGAAAGCAAAAACACAAAGATGGTATTGACATTACAGAATCTGCGTGTTATAGTATTTATTGCTCTGTCAACGACAGAAAATAAAATAAAAAAGTCCTTGACACAGCGAAAACATTTTGATAAAATGAATGAGCTGTCGAAAAGACAAAGGACATTGAAAACTGAACAGTGAAATAACCTTGAAAGATTCGTAAGAGAATAATTCAAAGAACGCGATTCAAATGCAGAATCGCAGCGTTTTCAAAAGAAGACGCACCCAAAAACAGTAACGGTCCTTCGGGACTGGATACGGAAATTTAGCCAAGCTAAATTCTGGAAGAATCAACTTTTAAATATGAGAGTTTGATCCTGGCTCAGGATGAACGCTGGCGGCGTGCTTAACACATGCAAGTCGAACGAAGCGCTTTGCTTGATCCCTTCGGGGTGATTGCTTTG